>NZ_JAWOTB010000048.1:0-52481 GCF_033338655.1 Vibrio sp. Vb1729
TGCCGACATGATGGCACCTCCCAATATTCAGCGACATAGCTGAGTGTAGTGCAGGTGTGGGGCGTACCATCTTATTAGCGTTTTAGTTCACATGCTCCGCCTGACGTTACTTAATTTTGGCCTATAAAAAATTTTTATTCATTGCAAATGAATGAGCAATGACAATCATTCAGTTTTCCCTTAAAGCCAATCACACCAATATCTAGATCACTGATTTCTTAGCTTGCCACTGCTAGCGTGTGTGTTTCTTGATGTAAAACAGGAAATAACACACATGGCACTACCCACGCTCACCGAGGATAAAGGCAAAGCTTGACTCTTCAAGGTCATTACCTAAATACCAGAGCTAAATGCTTGTCTAATGAGGTTATTCTTGGATAGTGGAATGACAACACTAGAGATATACCGCATCCAAGTTCGTGATATTGTGAAGAAGAATGGACAGTTAACAAAATTCTTTGCGGTTAAAAGATGGTGAGCATCCTAGCATACTAATCGGTAGAAGCACTTTTGCAGTATGACTGGAACATAATGACGTGAACGTACCAATCATTCATTTGATGATTGGGGATAAGTCATTAGAAACAACATTGAGGCTAATATAAACAGATACTGTAAGTATGTTAGCCATTGCTGATATGGAGTTTAAAAATAAAACATATGCTGAACAGTTGTGTTGTAGTGGTCAACTAAAATTTAGAGGGGCACCTTGTATATGGAAAGCTTCGTCTGTTTTTTATAGTAGAATAGACATAATATACAACAGGTTAAGTTTTATTGAATAAGGGAAGATAATGCAGAAGTTACAGCCAATTCTTTTGATAGGATTATTTTTACTGGCAGGCTGCGAAAAAGAAGCTACCCCAACACATCCGCTTATGCGGCAAGAATTGGTTGAAATGATCAAAGCAGGTAGAGATGTAACTCAGGTAGATGTTTCTAAAATTAAAGATATGAGTAGACTTTTTGCTCATAGGCATACATTTAACCAAGATATCTCTAGATGGGATGTTAGTAACGTTACTAACATGTCCTATATGTTTCATGATGCTAAAGCGTTTAATCAGGATATCTCTGGATGGGATGTTAGTAACGTTACCAATATGACCAATATGTTTAGCCATACTCATTCTTTCAACCAGAACATATCGGGGTGGAATGTTAGTAATGTGACGGATATGACAGCCATGTTCTTTGCGGCTAGGACCTTTAATCAGGACTTGAGTGCTTGGAATGTCTTGAATGTGGCCAACTATATGACTTTCAATTACGATGATGATGAAATGACTTCAGCGCTGACGGATGAGCATAGACCCAAATTTCTTCCAATGAAGGTTACTGTCGATGATATTAAGGCGATGCTCTACTTCAAGGAGGATATATCAAACGTTGATACTTCTGAAATAACAGATATGAGTAAGCTTTTTTATGAAATGCATTCCTTTAACCAGGATATTTCTAATTGGGATGTTAGTAATGTAACCAACATGGCGGGAATGTTTTGGAAAGCAGACTCTTTTAATCAAGACCTATCAAAATGGAATGTCTCCAATGTGACCAATATGAGAACTATGTTCGGTGGTGCTAGCTCTTTTAACCAAGATATTTCAAACTGGAACGTTGGCAAGGTTGAGGATATGAATGGAATGTTTGCTAAGGCAAAGTCTTTCGATCAGGATATCTCAAGCTGGAATGTAAGCAAAGTCAAGACTATGGAAGGTATGTTTGCTAATGCTGTATCATTCGATCATAGCATAAATCTCTGGGATGTAAGTAATGTTGAAAATATGTCCTACATGTTTTATCTGGCGAGAAAATTCAACCAAGACTTATCAGAATGGGATACAACTAGTGTACGATATATGTCGTATATGTTTCATGGAGCGAGTAAATTTAATGGAGATATCTCATCTTGGAACACGGGTTCTGTGCACTACATGAAAGGTATGTTTTATCAAGCAGAGAATTTTAATCAAGACATCTCCAACTGGGATGTTACTGGAGTGAATAGTACTTATATTATGTTCTACGGAGCCAAATCTTTTAATCAGGACATAAGCAATTGGGATATAAGAAATATTAACTCAATGTGGGGAATGCTTCATGGTACAGAGTCCTTCTCTTATGATTTATCCGATTGGGCTCTTGATTCTATTTTATACGCAGATCCTGAAGAATCTACTCTTTAATCCTTTCTCTAGATTTCCTATAGTTAAATCACTGATAAAGCATGTACATTTGCGTGGATACTTATTTCTCTAAATAAGCGTTCTCAATTGTAAACGGTATAATCTAATTGGTACACACACCAAAAGGATACAGTGCTAGGACTGAATGGCCCAAAAAGAGTCAGCCTAACGGTCTGGCTCTTTTGAATGAAAAAATAGTCTGGTGGGAGAACTTGTAAGGCTGTGGCAGGTTACACTCACTTACTCCTTAGGCAGGTGACCAGTTTCCTTCGCAAGCTTTTGCATCGCCTCGGCAAACGTTGTTGTCCCGCCTTTAGCTTTTACCTGTATTACCTTATACCCCATTTTTTCCAACGCTTGGCGCTCTGCCAAAACAGCTTTGTCATCTTGCTGGCTACCTTGAGCTGGCTGATGAATGTAACATCCCTCTAATTTACCATCTTCGACCAATTGGTGGTGTTTCAGTGCATCGATATCAAAATTCATAATAAGTCTTTTCATTAAAAGTGGCAGTTTCTGTGGCTAGTTACATACGCTTCAAAGGCTTCACGACACTATCTAAGCCTTCAATTTTGAGCGCTAAACACAGCTTGAGCAAATCCCCTAGTTCGCCGCTTGGCCAGCCCTTTTTATCGAACCACAGTAAGTATTCTTCAGGTAGGTCGATTAACACTCGCCCTGCGTATTTCCCAAATGGCATTTGCATTCTAGCGAGTTTAATGAGGTTTTCTTTTTCTAACATAAGTGACAAAGATTTGAGGTAACTCGTCCAAGAATATCACTGCCGCCCTCTCCTCACCAGTAAATCGCACTCACGTTTATTTTGGCGGCCTTGACTCGCTTTGTGCTAGAGTACGCGGCATAAAAAATGGAACGAGAAAGCAATGAAGTCACCTTGTCGAGCAGCATGTAAAAATAACGCCGGAATATGCTCTGGTTGTCACCGAACGATGGATGAAATCATCCAATGGAAAGGCAAAACCGATCTCCAACGAGATGCGATTATCGAACAAATCGCAGGAAAAGATTCAACGCACAATTGTCCTGAGTGCGGGACTCAAGCCCATTGTGATATCGACGCAGGCAAAGAAACCTGTTGGTGCTTTACTATTGAAACCCGTGATTTACCCAAGCCAAGCGCCAACCAGTTGTGTTTGTGCCGAAAATGTCTAGAAAAAAAGCCAGTCGCATAATACGACTGGCTTACTGTTCTGCGTTTTCTGACTGGTGTTTATTTAGCGGTTAAAGCGGGTGCTTCAAACTTAATACCATCCCACCCTGTTACCATAAAATTACGAATATTCTGGTGATCGCTATTCTCTGGATGCTGCAATACATCTTCACGATAAAAACGGCCAAAGCAGGCTAGCGTCGCTTCTTTGTCTAGGTTATTTAGCAAGCCGAAAGCGAAGATCTTACACGAACCGTTGTTCTCACCCGCGTTGTTTTGCGTCTCACCATTAACAAAAGCGGTTGGCTCAAACGTATAGTTTTCTTCGATCACCGCCATCGTTGCTTCAAATTCGACCTGCTCTGGTGAAGCTGCCAACAAATCTAAAAACGATTTTAATTCCATTATTCCTCTATCCCTACTTCATCATTTTGATGACACATTAGTTTCATAAAAAGCCAATATAAGAGTCATCAATCATACATATATTCAGAGCCTTACCAAATCACACGTCATTCAGCGTTCCATCATTCCAATTGCGGAAATGGACAGAAGCATAAACCCCATGCTGATTGACAACGTATCGGATTGATAAGGAGATATCATGATCACCCCTTTAAAGGCAATCGGTGCACTCGCATTGTCATCACTTGCCATCGCGTGTTCATCACAACCCGAAGATACCGTGGCTTCATTCGCTACACAATGCAAACCTACCACTGCGCCCGTTGCTGGGGAAACTTCAATTCAAGGGTTAACGTTTATCGGGACATCCGTTGCTGATGCCCCATTCGACACATCGGCAGCTGAAATCGTCAGTTATGACGCCTGTACAGATAAGCTCTATGTGATCAATGCTGAAGCAAAACGTGTCGATGTACTTTCTATGGATGACAACGGCGTACCAACGCAAACCGCATTCATTGATCTCAACAGCGCTGGCGAAGCAGCGGGCGTTGAAATTGGCGCTGCAAACAGTGTCGCTGTATTCAATGGTTTGGTCGCGGTTGCGATTGAAAACAGTAATAAACAAGCGAATGGTATTGTTGGTTTGTACCGCTCCGACGATTTGTCATTAGTCACGACGTTCCCAACAGGCGCATTGCCAGACATGGTGGGCTTCTCGAAAGATGGCCGATACATCGCAACCGCTAATGAGGGCGAACCAAACAGCGATTACAGCGTCGATCCTGAAGGTAGCGTCACTTTGATCGATCTGAGCCTTGGTGTTACTCAAGCAGAAGTGTCACAAATTGGCTTTAACGAGTTTGATGGCTCACGAAAAGCAGAGCTTCCAATGAATGTACGTATTTCGGGGCCAAACGCCACCATCGCACAAGATCTAGAGCCTGAATACCTCACTTTTGCAGATAACGGTAAAATCTATGTCGCGCTACAAGAAAATAACGCCATGGCAATCGTCAATCCAGTGAGCAAATCGGTAGAAAAAATTGTTGGCTTAGGTGAGAAGTCTTGGTCGGACGCTAAACTCGATGCATCTAACAAAGACAAAATTATTGGAAACTTGAAAAGCTACCCACAACTGGTTGGCTTATTTATGCCTGACACCATCGACAGCTACTCAGTGGATGGGAGTACTTACATCGTATCTGCAAATGAAGGAGACGGGCGTGAGTACGGATTCAAAACCACTCAAGAACACTGCGACAAAGCAGGCTTGATGTGGGATGAAGACGATTTCCTTGGTACAGATGAATACACATCTGAGCAAGGGACCTGTCTAAGCCATGTTGATGAAGTGCGCGGTAAGAAGCTGAAAGTAGCAGCAGAGCACCCACTGGCAGAAGCACTAAAAGACAACAAACAACTCGCGCGTTTAAAAGTGATTAAGCCGGAACAAACGCTTTCTGCACAAGAGAATGTTCAAGCATTTGGCGCGCGTTCATTCTCGATTTGGGATGAAAATGGCAAGTTGGTCTTCGATAGTGGTGACGATTTCGCGACCATCGCGCTGCTGAATGAAGGTAAAAACTTCAACAGTACCAACGATAACAATCACAGTGGCGATGACCGAAGTGATGATAAAGGCATTGAGCCAGAGGCGATTGAAGTAGCACAAATTAACGGTCGCCATTACGTGTTCATCGGCTTAGAGCGCCAAGGCGGTATTATGATTTATGACATTACCGATCCGAAACAAGTGCAGTTCCTACATTACGTAAACCGTCGTGATTACAGTCAGCCAGTGTGTACACAAGTGGAAGGTGGAGAATGCACCAACGACACATACAATCCAAAAGCAGGCGATTTAGGCCCAGAATCCATCAATTACTTTACCCGTAATGGTAGTCATTTTATCGCTGTTGGCAATGAGGTATCTGGCACGACATCCGTCTTCCGAATCAATCTATAAAGTAATGTAAAAGTCATTTAGAACCAAAACGCCCGACGTAAGCCGGGCGTTTTTTATGAGGTAATGTCCTACTCTGCCGATGCTAGCGCGTCACATTTTGATGCGCAGATAAAATCGTTCTTATGCAGACCTTTGATCGAGTGACTCCACCAAGTTACGGTGACCTTACCCCACTCCAACATAATAGAAGGATGGTGGAACTCATCTTCTGCCAGTTCCGCGATTTTGTTACTGAAAGCCCATGCTTGTTTGAAGTTCTTAAATTTATACACCTTTTCTAGTTGAGGTATGTCTTCTCTTTCAATGATCTGCCAATCAGACAATTGCAGCAGCAGAGATTGTTGTTCTTCTTTGCTTAGTGCAATGGCATCGATACTACAAGCTTCGCATTTTTGTTCATTCAACATGAGCAGGTTCCTTTGGTTCAAAAAGTGGAGGAAGCAGTCCAGCTTCAATCGCTAGATCGGCTTGTTTCAATAAATTCAACTGACTGATTTTAAAAAGCTGAGAAAAGTCATCAATCACGTAGTACTTCGGTTGCATGATGTCGATACGATAAGGCGTTCTCAGCACAGTTTGTAATTCAAATGGGTCGCGAATTGCTGCATCACTCTCTAATGCGTAGAGGGTTTCGCCAGGAGATGAAAGAATACCACCACCGTAAATTTTGGTTTTGTCCCCTTCTTTCACCAAACCAAACTCTACGGTAAACCAGTAGAGACGAGCGAGATAGGCTCTTTGTTTTGGGGTAGCGGCTTGCCCTAGTTGACCATAATGCTCGGTAAATGCAGCAAAGTCTGGGTTGGTTAACATCGCGCAATGACCAAATATTTCGTGGAAGAAATCTGGCTCCTGTAAGTAATCGAACTCATCTCTTGTACGCAAGAATGTGGCGACTGGAAAGCGCTTATTACCGAGTAGATTAAAAAATCGGTCGAAATCAATAAGCGCGGGAACGGGCTCCACTTGCCAACCTGTTGTCTCCATCAAGACACGATTAATTTCTGGTAACTGAGGAACGCGGTCTTGAGGTAAATCAAGCAGCGTCAAACCGTGTAAATAAGCCTCACAAGCTCTGTTTTGGATCACACCCATTTGTCGTGTTACCAAATCTCGCCAAATGGCGTCTTCTTCACGGCTCCATTCAACCCTGCCTTCCTGGTTTACGGGTTTAGAACGATACTGCGTCATGGCTCATCTCCATTAACAAATCCTTTACATTAAGCCTATCTGTAGTCTTAAGAGCTTCCAATCCCTGCGCGATTTTCTCAGCACCATCCCGATGTAACATATTGTTTACAATGCATCATAACTGCATGATTTTTATGACACGATATAATCTCTGGCTTGTTTGACTTTATCGTGTATTCCTCTCAAACTAAAACCTGTTATCACTTTGTTATAGAGGGACCTATGCGCGAGAGCAGCAAAGTATGGCACCCGAGCGAAAGTCGTATCGAAGAAGCCAACATTACACAGTTTATTGAACACATTAATCGACAAGGAAATACCCTTGAAAGCTTCGCTGATCTGCATCAATGGTCACTCGATCATGTAGAAAAGTTTTGGCAGGAAGTTTGGCTATTCTGCGACGTCATTGGCACTCAGGGAGAGACCATAAAAGAGCGAGCAGAAAGTCGCTGGCAGCAACCTGTTGAAAATAGGGATATAAAATGGTTCCCAAACGCGCAAATTAACTACGCCGAAAATTTGCTAACCTACGCGTGTCACCAACCCGATGATCTCGCGATTTGGTTTGAAAATGAACGTGAAGAAAAACAGACCTACACCTGGAAACAATTGTGCGAAGAAGTTTCGAGTGTGCAGCAATGGTTGAAAGAATGTGGAATTAAGCAAGGTGATGTCGTCGCTGGTTATTTACCTCACCTACCTCAAACGGTGATAGCTATGCTAGCAACCACCAGTTTAGGGGCGACCTGGACTTCCACCTCACCTGATTTTGGCGTCGAAAGCGTTTTGGAGCGCTTTGGTCAAGTGAAACCCAAAATCCTGTTTACTTGTGATGGCTATACATTCAATGGCAAAACTTTCGATATGTCTGAGAAAAACCAGCATATTGCGGATCATCTTGATGGTCTTAAACAAGTTTGCCAAATTAGCTACCTTAAACCACACATTTTTGAATGCGATGTCTGCACCCAAGATTGGCAAAACGTCCTGAATCAATACACACCCGAAGCGCTGACTTTTACTCGTGTGAATTTTAACGATCCGCTATTTGTGCTCTATTCTTCAGGCACAACAGGCAAACCGAAATGCATCGTTCATTCCGTCGGCGGAACGGTGCTTAATCACTTGAAAGAGCATCAACTGCATTGCGATATTCAACCGAACGAACGCGTGTTTTATTACACGACCTGCGGTTGGATGATGTGGAACTGGCACGTTTCTTCACTCGCGAGCGGTGCATGTTTGGTGATTTTTGATGGTAGCCCTGTTTACCCCACTCATGATGTGCTCTGGGACCTCGCAGAACGAGCCGAAGTGACGCTATTTGGAACCTCAGCAAAATACCTAGAGGCGCTGGAAAAAGCATCTTTTTCTCCGCAGAAAAGTGATGCATTTCCAAGTCTGAAAACCATTTGCTCAACGGGCTCTGTTCTGTATCCAGAACAGTTTGATTATGTCTATCAGCACATTAAAGAAGATGTACACCTCGCCTCGATTTCTGGCGGAACAGACATTTGTGGCTGCTTTGTATTAGGCAACCCTATTTCTCCCGTTTATCGGGGAGAGTGCCAATCAGCAGGGTTAGGGGTCGATGTCCGAGTCTTTAACCCACAAGGTAATAGCGTAATGGGAGAGCGCGGTGAGTTGGTTTGCGCCAATTCATTACCCAACTTTCCTGCTGGCTTTTGGAACGACACCGGTGAGAGATATCATCGCGCTTATTGGGATAAATTCGACAATATTTGGCACCACGGCGATGATGTTGAACAGACCAGCGTTGGGGGATACGTGTTTTATGGTCGAAGTGATACCACGTTGAATCCCGGTGGCGTAAGAATCGGCACGGCCGAAATCTATCAGCAAGTGAACTGTATAGACGGTATTCTAGATTCGATCGCAGTAGGAAAAGAAGTCGATCGCAACGAACAAATATGGCTGTTTGTCCAATTAGTCAAAGGGGTAGAGCTCAATGACGAGATGATCGCTTCCATCAAAGCACAGCTAAAGTCTGCATGTTCTCCAAGGCATGTACCTAGTGCAATTTACGCAATAAGCGATATACCTAAGACACGCTCAGGAAAGCTGGTCGAGTTAGCCGTTAAGCAAGTCGTTAACAACCGAAGCGTCGAAAATTTAGGCGCAATAGCCAACCCTGAAGTGCTGGAGGAGATACGCAGGATAGTCGTCTCAAAATAACCTCCGAAGACTAAGTTGTTCGAGTATGTCCTTGCCTGCACCACGACGACTTGTTTAGAGCAAGTGAAGTTACATATACCCTCAGCAGATAAGAAAAAAGCGAGCTTGTTAGCTCGCTTTTGTCATTTTGTGTTCTTTATTCAGCAGTATTAGCGGCGACCAAGCCCCATTAATACCGACATTGTTTTACCGTCAGATACAATGTCAAAAACGTGTTGCGATTCAACTTCAGTAAAGCCTGCTTCTTTCAGTGCACGCTCAGACTTCGCAAGGGTAAAACCGTCTTGTTCACATTCTGCAATCCAATCAAAATGAACAAAATAGCCGCCGTGGTTAAGTAGAGAATGCGAGATCGTTAATGACGCGTCTAAGTCTTCCACGAACGCTAAAACTGATGATGCAACCACCAAGTCGAACTGTCCACGAAACGCAGGGTGCTGAGCGACCAAGCCGCGAGATAATGCATCTACCACAGGTTCTACGTTGACGAGCTCTTTTTTATCGAGTTCCTCAATCATGGCTTCCGATGCGTCTAATGCTACGATGTCTTTAACCATCGGTGACAATCGTTGACTTAACTGCCCTGTTCCGCATCCAAAATCTAGTACTTTAATGCCATCAAGCTGAGTTAGCTGTTGTAACTGCTCAAACACCGACTGCGCAAATTGCTCTGTTGCTGGATTTGATTCCCAGTTTTTTGCTAAGCCGTCCCAATCTTGTGCCATCGTGGCCTCCATGTTCACTTTTTGTAACCCACATAGATTACCGCAAAACCGTTAAAAGACCATAGACTTATCTGGCGGATTCGCGTTTTTTTCGATAATCTTTCATGGCTTTGGGAGCGCATCTGCATAATACCCAAATTATTTGAATTCATTTATTGGTTGTGTCAAATCATGAACTTAACTCAAGTAGAAGCCTTCTGCACCATCGCTGAGTGTGGTTCTGTTTCTGAAGCGGCAAGGCAACTCGACTGCAATCGTACCAAACTCAGTATGTCGATTAAGGCATTAGAGAAAGATCTCGACGTTGAATTGTTTAACCGAACTGGCAACCAGCTCACCCTCTCTGAAGCTGGGAAAGCCATTTACAAAGATTGCGAACACCTACTTATCATCGCACAACGGGTCAGAAAGACCTGCGCTCAAATCTCGGAAGGGTTTAACGCGGAAGTTTGGGTAGCACGTGACGACTCCTTACCTGATGATCTCTGGCAAGAATTATCTCATACATTGAATAACCGCTTTCCTTCAACAACCTTCAACTTAATCTTGGCATCCAGTGGCGACTTAGCCAACTTGGTCAGTACCCACCAAGTAGATTTTGCTTTCGGCGTTGATTATGAGCGAGTAGACGATCCTCGTATCGTATATAACCCATTAGGCAAGATACGTATGATGTCAGTATGCAGTGTAGAACACCGCCTAAGTAAGATGCGCCGTGTCTCAGACGAAGATCTACGTAGTCAGATGCAAGCACTAATGGTGTACCTAAATGAGAAAGACAACCCTGAACTGCAACCTTTCTCGACTCGATATATTGGTTTTTCGAGTTTTGACTACATGCTGAACACCATCTTAGAAGAAGACGCTTGGGGCGTGCTTCCAGAACCATTAATCCGCCATTACCTTCGTCAGCAGAAGCTCGCCGTTATCAAACACACATACGGATTGACGCAAGAAGACTACTGTATGTTTTCACCTAACGGCCATACTGAGCATCCAGCAATGACGTGGTTAGCAGATAAATTGAGCGAGTATTTATTTGACTTCTAAACATTTTATCAGTGAGCGTCAATTTTACTGACACCAAAAAATCACAGTAAGCCATTGTTTTATAGGAATATAAATAAAAACGCAATTTTTTAGATTAGTTACTGGTCACTTTGTGGTTGCCTAAATTACCTTATGAGCGAAGAATAGTAAGGTATTAAAATTCAAAGGCATCTTTTATGTGTGACAGGACAAGCAAAAACGAAAACCGTATTCTAACCATTTCAGCCCTTTTGGCATCTGGGTTCGCTGCTGGTGGTATGGTACTTGGCTTGCTTGTAGGCTCAATTGTCATCGTGTTTGACGGTGTTTACTCTTTGGTCAGCTTACTGTTAACTTTATTGTCACTGGCCGCTTCTTACTATATTAACAAGCCTTCAAAATCTGTATTCCCATTTGGAAAAGCGGTCTTAGAACCAATCGTTATTGCGATAAAAGCAGCCGTCATTTTAGTGGTTGTAAGCTTCTCTCTCTACTCTGCGATATCAGCATTGATGTCTGGAGGTCGTGAGGTCGATGCTTCTATTGCGACCTTATTCGGCGTTGTGAATGTTATCGGCTGTGGTTACGCTTGGTGGTTTATGGCGAAACGCAGCCGCCGCTTCTCATCAGGCTTGATTGAAGCGGAGAAAAAACAGTGGCAAATGGATACTCTGCTAAGTGTGGCGGTGACCGTAGGATTTATCTCGGCTTGGGCTGTTTCACTAACGCCATTCTCTGAGTATGCGGTATATGCCGACCCCATGATGATGGTTTTAATGGGCTTTTACTTCCTCAAAGTACCGTTCGATATGCTAGTAGGTGCCTTACGTGAACTACTAATGATGGCACCAAGCAAAGAGCTGTGTCAGAGCGTTGGCAAAGATGTTCTTGAGATTGAAAAAGTAACTGAGCATCAATTGAAACTGGCTGGCGTAACGAAGGTTGGCCAAGAGCTACGAGTAAATGTGGACGTACATATTGATGACGACACATTGGAGCTTGATACACTAGAGCACACTCGTAAGCAGCTTATCAAGCGACTGTCGAAGCACAGATTCAAGCTTCAACTACACTTGAACGTCGCTTATTAGAGCGCCACCAAAGAGCCGTTAAAACTCAATAAAAAGCTCCCAATCTCGGGAGCTTTTTTAATTTTTTCGATTTAGTTGCTTCGTTTTCGAATACAGCTCGCAAGGGAGATCTGTTCGTTGCTCACTTAAATTCTCCGATCTCGTTGGTAACTTACCCAGCAGCTTCGCGCTTCTCTTTGGTGACTAACCAACACATCAGCGAACCCACCGTTACCATCACAACGCCCTGCCAAAAGCTATGGCTCAGAGTTACGCCAAGAATAATGGAAGAAAATAAAGCGGAAAAAATGGGTGTGAAGTAAGACAAGGTGGCGAGAAAAACCATATTGCCGCCAACGATCGCGATATTCCATAAACCATAACCACCAGCCATTAAAGCCGCAGAGGCCACTAAGTACCCCATCGCTTCCCAACTGAATGTCATTGGTGGCTCATCCGTAAACGCGTATTTGACCCAAAGCGAAACAGCTGTTGCAATAAAAAACAGGGTAATCGCATTATGTTTAGATTGCTGCCTTTGGGTTAAGTTGCAATAAAAAGCCCATATAACCGCGCCAGCGAAAGCCATAAAATACACCAGAGGGTTACTACTAACATTGGACATGATCTGAGTTATGGATAAGCCATTCTCACCGCTCACAGTCCAAGCAACCCCAACAAACGCCAGCGTAACTGCTGGATAAAGCAACCAGTTTGTTTTTTTATTGCTGCCAAGGACCGCAAATAAAACCGTCAGTGCGGGCCAAAGGTAGTTGACAATCGACACCTCAATTGCCTGCGCGCGCGAGTTGGAATATCCCAAAGATAGAGCGAGAAATATTTCATAACAAACGAACATCGCACCACCAAGCACAAGATACTTGGGAGAAAAGTAAGACAACTTTGGAATACCGACCACGATAAGAAGGAAAACAGAGCTAAGAGAGTACAACATGGCTGCCCCGCCTACAGGACCTAAACTCTCCGTAACCAACCTCGCGATGCCAAGCAGACAACTCCAAGAGAGAATCGCGATACAACCATAAAGTGTGAAACGAAATTGCACTGATTTCATGTGACCTACCACTCACGAATGCCAAAGGAAACGTCAGCTTAACTCAAAAATGATCAGGTTCAACGTACTGTTTTATAAAAATCAGTATAAAAATCATTCTATTAAGCCGTTGGAGTTGATATGAAACATTTTCTGCCCTCTAGTGTTATGCTTACACCCTTTGTTGTGCGCTACTATGATGAAGATGGCAACGAGAGTGAAAACGTTAAAACACACTCGGAAACGCATGGTCTAGATAGCGAAGAGCAATCTAAGGAACGTTCAGAGTAAAGGAATCCAAACATGAAAAAAGTCGCAGTCATTTTAAGTGGTTCAGGCGTTTACGACGGTTCTGAGATCCACGAAGCAGTGTTGGCGCTCTACGCCATCGAGAAAGCAGGGGCAACTTGGCACTGCTTTGCACCTAACATTGACCAACTCCATGTCATCAATCACCTAACTGGTGACGAAATGGATCAAACCCGTAACGTCTTGATCGAATCAGCTCGTATCGCACGCGGAAACATTGACGATGTTGCCAAACTTAACGTTGATGAATACGATGCCCTACTGCTTCCTGGTGGATTTGGTGCTGCGAAAAACTTAACCGACTTCGCCGTTTCAGGTGCAGAGTGCTCCATTAACACACACGTAGCTCAAGCTTGTCGCGCGTTTGCTAATGCGAAAAAACCAGCTGGCTATCTGTGTATTTCTCCTGTCATTATTCCGATGATTTATGAGCAAGGCGTGAAAGGAACGGTAGGCAACGATGAGGCAGTCTCAATAGCATTTAATCAAATGGGCGGTGAACACACCACGTGCCCTGTCGAAGACATCGTTTTTGATGAAAAACACCTCGTACTTTCAACCCCTGCTTACATGTTGGCAGAGAATATCTCTCAAGCAGCTTCAGGTATCGAAAAGTTAGTATCAAAGCTGATTAAAATAGCTTAATTATTAGTAGTTATCTTATAAAACACTTCTCTATCCCCATTGATAATTAAGTTATTAATGGGGATTTTTTATACTTTAGTCGAATTTAGAGATATATCCGCGTCAGAAGTCAATTTCCGCCAATCGTTTGCGTCCATAGTTTCATATTTGTTCTACTTTATATCAGTGTTGCACTTATACGCAGTGCAACAAGATCACTGTCACAGTTTTTCTCTTGCAAGTACCTCTAAGTAGGTAAACTTGCTTCAGATCAACTTCAATCTGGAAACGAATGTGCGACAGTAAATGGCAAATTAAGAAAGATTATTAAAAATAACGACGGAGCTATCCAATATGACAAGTGCATTTTTTATCCCTACGGTAAACCTAATGGGCGCTGGTTGTTTGAAAGACGCAGCAGACAGCATCCAATCTCAAGGCTTTAAAAAAGGTTTGATCGTTACGGATAAGATCCTTAACCAAATCGGTGTAGTCAAACAAGTTCAAGACCTTCTCACTGAGCGCGATGTTGCAACCGTTGTGTTCGATGGCACTCAACCAAATCCGACTATCAGCAACGTTAACGACGGCTTAGCACTTCTTACTGATAACGAATGTGACTTCGTTATCTCTCTAGGTGGTGGTTCACCACACGACTGTGCGAAAGGTATCGCGCTTGTTGCTTCTAACGGCGGCAAAATCGCAGATTACGAAGGCGTAGACCAATCTGCAAAACCAATGATGCCACTTATCGCGATCAACACGACGGCGGGTACTGCATCTGAAATGACGCGTTTCTGCATCATCACTGACGAAGAGCGTCACATCAAGATGGCAATCGTTGATAAGCACACAACACCGCTTATCTCGGTAAACGATCCAGAGCTAATGCTCGCTAAACCTGCTTCGCTAACTGCGGCAACAGGTATGGATGCCCTAACTCACGCGATTGAAGCTTACGTATCTATCGCGGCAACACCAATCACTGATGCGGTAGCAATTAAAGCGATTGAGCTTATCCAAGCGCACCTACGCACAGCAGTGAAAAATGGTGAAGATCTAGAAGCTCGTGAACAAATGGCATATGCACAGTTCATGGCGGGTATGGCATTCAACAACGCGTCTCTAGGTTACGTACACGCAATGGCACACCAGCTAGGTGGTTTCTACGACCTTCCACACGGTGTTTGTAACGCGATTCTTCTACCTCACGTACAGCGTTACAACGCGCAAGTATGTCCTGAGCGTCTACGTGACGTAGCAAAAGCAATGGGCGTAAATGTAGAAGGCATGTCTGCTGAAGCAGGTGCAGCGGCAGCAATCGACGCTATCGTTACTCTAGCGAAAGATGTGGGTATCCCAGCAGGTATTAAAGAGCTTGGTGCGAAACTAGAAGACATCCCAACACTAGCAGATAACGCACTGAAAGACGCTTGTGGTTTCACTAACCCTAAACAAGCAACTCACGAAGAAATCTCTAAGATCTTCGAAGAAGCGATGTAATCTCGCTACATAAACAATTCTCTAGCCTTAATTCAATCCCCGATCTCGTATCGGGGATTTTTTTACATTCTTATACAATCCATGCTCTGCAAAACGTTCTCTTTTAGTGTTAGCTTTTAAGCATTAATACGATTCATATTGGAAGGAACCATGAGAACGATTGCTGCTGCCCTACTCGCTTGTTTATCCTTTTCTGCCAACGCTGCCGAATACCGCGCTAACGAAGTGGCGAATGGATTTCAGATCCCTTGGGGGATCGAGTTCTTAGATAGCCAACGCGTTATCGTCAATGAAAAGAACGGTACGGTTTCGTTGCTGGATATCACCACAGGCAAACCTCAAAAGCTGTTTAACGTTCCCGATGTGAACACCAGTGGACAAGCCGGCTTATTGGATGTTGCGCTCGCACCGAATGCCGATAAGCAAAACCCGCAACTCTTCTTTACCTACAGCAAGCGTACGAGCAAAGGCAATACGGTGGCGTTAGCGACGGCGCAATTGCAAAACAATCAGCTTGTAGGTTGGAAAGATCTCTTTGTTGCTGATGCCTTCACCGATACAGGTCGCCACTACGGCAGTCGAATTTCATTTGTAGACGATAAAGTTTACTTCTCAATCGGTGACCGTGGCGAACGTGATAATGGACAAGACACTCAAACCCATGCTGGCAGTATTCTACGCCTTAATCTTGATGGTTCGGTTCCGCAAGACAACCCATTCAAACCTTCCGAAGCTCGTCATGAGATATGGAGTTACGGGCACCGTAACCCACAAGGTATGTTTTACGACGAAGCAACAAAACAGCTGTGGTCTATTGAACATGGACCACGGGGTGGCGATGAAATTAATCTAATCAAGAAAGGCGCGAACTACGGCTGGGCAAAAGTCTCTCATGGTAAAGAGTATTGGGGTCCGTTGGACGTCGGGGAAGCTAAGTCGTTACCGGGAATGGAAGATCCAAAACTGGTATACATCCCTTCTATCGCGCCCAGTAATATGATTTTGTACCGTGGTGATAAATACCCAGAATTGGACGGGAAAATCCTCGCAGGCGCATTGAAACTGGCGCACATCAACGTGGTTTCTATTGATAATGGCAAGCTCACCGAATCAAAAAGATTGATGGAGAGTCTTGGAGAGCGAGTAAGAGATATAACCATCAGCCCCGATGGCTATATCTACTTTTCTACCGACAGCGGCAAAATCTTTCGTCTTGAGGAAAGGTAATCAAACACTAAAATCGTTAAGACTATTTAATTTGTGACGTACTAGTGATTTATTTTCGTACAATCTAAGCAGAAGAATCTAAACTTAACAATAACCTTTTGTTTTTTAAAACGATAGTTCGGTTAAGTTGTACGAGGTCATTATGATTCCATTCCCTTTACAGCTCGATAAAATTAAAGCCGTGGTGTTTGATTTAGACAACACCTTGGTGAGTTCTGATATGAACTTCGGCGAATTGCGACAACAGCTAGGTTGTCCGCAGAGTGAAGATCTATTGGATTTTGTCGACGCACTTGAGCATCCTCACCATAGAGAGCACGCTCATAACGTGATATTTGATTACGAGATTTCTGATGCTGAGCAGTCTGCTCCAATGATTGGCTGCCATGAATTACTCGCCCACTTGCATCAAAATGAAATCAAAACCGCTATCGTGACGCGCAACTGTCAAATCGCCACGCAGCGCAAACTAGAACACAACCAAATCTCAGTGGAACGAGTCATCACTCGTGAATGCTTCCCGCCCAAGCCAGACCCTTTGTCTCTTCAGGTATTGGCGAAAGAGTGGCGTTTGATGCCTGATGAAGTGCTTTATGTCGGCGATTACCTTTACGACTTACAGGCAGCGTATAACGCACAGATGCCCTCTTGCCTTGTTCATCACGGTAATCAAGAAACTTTCAATGATTCAGCCTCGTTGGCGCTTAATGAACTCAGCGATTTATTGAGCCATTTCCAATCCTTACCACGCAAATAAAGCACACATATAAAATACGCAAACAAAAAAAGGGGCACCAACGTGCCCCTTATGACTTATTCCCGATTGTTTCATGCGTTCCCAAGGATTGCTTGGGTGATGCGCTGCTTAACCTTGTAGGTAAGCGTTAAGCATCCACATTAATTTTTCTTGCTCACGGATGTAGTCACCCATCAATGCCGCTGTACCTTCGTCATCTGCTTCACCCGCGTTTTGTAGAATCTCACGCTGTTTTAGAAGTAGAACGCTAAAGCCTTGAACCAGACCTTGTACACACTCCTCACCAGAAGTCGCGTTTTGATGTTCTTTAATTTCACTTGCTTCCAAGTAGTTGCTGAATGCGTGCGCTGGCGTATGACCCAAAGTTAGAATACGCTCTGCAAGCTCATCGATTTTTGTTTGTAGATCAGTGTAAATCTCTTCAAATTTTACGTGCAGTTCGAAGAATTGCGCACCTTTAATGTTCCAGTGGTAACCGCGAGAGTTCATGTACAACACTTGGTAATGCGCTAGCAGTTGATTTAACTGTTGAGCTAGTTGTGCTGATTGTTCGCTGTCTAGACCAATTAGGCTTACTTGTTTGTTCATAATCTTGCTCCTAGAAGGATGATACCAATCGTAGTAACGAACGATTCTCTTACCGGGATTGGTATAAAGTTTAAAAATTCTTTTGCAGTATTTGCTGCCGATGGAGTCATATTACGACTCCGGCTCGGCGAAGAGAATTTGGTTTTAGCTATGATTTAAATAGCCAAATCCAATGAGCAAGCAGACGAATATCGGCGTATCATCCAACAAAAAGCCCCAACCCTTTTTGTGTAAAAAGGATTGGGGCTTTTTTACTATTTGGTTAACGTTCAAAAGTCGATGAAAGATGTAAACCTTATCTACGCCGTTTTGAAAGTTGCCATCTGTTGATTCAGCTCAGTAACTTGCTCTTTTACTTGCAATGATGTCTCTGATGCACGTTGGCTGTTATTCGAAACTTCATCCACTGATTGAGTAATACCGGACATCAATCCAGTGATCGAATTGGTCGCATGAGATTGCTGCTCTGCCGCTGCTGCAAGTTCTGCCATTTGCTCATTCAAGGAACCTATTTGCTCAGTAGTAACAAGCAAACGAGTTACCGCTTTTTCAATGTGCTCAGCGCCCTGCTCCGCAAGTGATTGACTGTGTTCAATCTCCTCAACCACCGAATTGGTCGAGCGTTGAATCGCGTTGATAATGCCGTTGATTTCCGTCGTCGATTGAGTAGTGCGCGTCGCTAACATACGCACTTCGTCCGCCACAACCGCAAAGCCTCGCCCTTGGTCACCTGCGCGCGCTGCTTCTATCGCGGCATTCAATGCCAGTAAGTTAGTTTGCTCTGCCAAACCTTCAATCACTTCCGTCACTCGACCAATGGCTTCGCTCTCTTTGCTTAGCTGTGTGACTTGCGTACTCGCAGTTTCAATGCTGCCGTGCAAACTTTCCATGGTGACTTTGTTTTGCTCTAAAGCATCGCGACCTTGTTCAATCTCGCCTTTTGAATCAGAAAGCTTCTGCACAGATTGATTGGCTTGATCTAGAGTGTTACGCGCTGCTAAAGCGATTTCATCCAATTGGCTTCCCATTTCAACAATGCTGGTCTGTTGCTGTTCTACATTCGATGAGGTGACTTGCGCCGATTCCAATAAAGCCCCCATGCTGGTATCCACTTGGTGCGCTTTCTCACTCACCCCTGCCACGATGCTCGCTAACGATTGGTTCATGCGGTTAATCGAATCGGTAAGGTCTGCCAATTCATCTTTCCCAACAACGGTGAGCGGGGGCTGAGAAACGTCTCCTGAAGCGATCGTCTTTGCACGCTCCGACAAGTTTTTCACTCGGCGACCAATGGTATTGCCCATGTATTTTGAAATCGCTACTGCGGCAAACAAAACCAATGCCGCTGCAATCAACATAGTGGTCAGTACGTTCTTGATCGACTGATTAATACCCTGTCCGCTTTGATCAGCACGACTTTGCTGAGCCAATACGATCGTTTCTAAACTTTGGTCTAGGGCATCCGCTGCTGGCAACAGTTCATTCGCCATCAGCAAGTTTGATTCGTTCCACTCTGGCGATTGACGCAATGCAATTACCTGCTCTGCTAAAGGAAAGTACAGTTGCTGCATTTCCTTAAACAGTGACCACAATGATTGGTCGTTATCAGTTAGTCTGTCGAGTTTACTGTCGATTTCCGCCACAGACTGATTGTGGTATTTAATCAAGTCGTGGTATTTATCTAGGTGATCTTGCTGCCCGTACAACAGGAAATCTCGCAAGGCGGACAGAGCATTGGCGAGGGAGGTATAACTGTCGGCATAGACTTTAAACAGACGTTTTCTGTCTCCACCAAATGGGTTTCCCGACTCTTCATTGATTAAGCTTTGAAGCTGATCAAGTGCAACTTCTGCAATGGGTGCCGCTTCGTTAATAAAGAGGTTGTGCGCGGGTAAGTTCTCGTCACTGTGGCTAAGTTCAATCAGCTTGTTCAAAGAGACTTTGACCGCATCCCACTGGTTTTGAATCGCTTGAAAATCCTGTTCAGAGATCAAAGCCTGCAACGTCGGAAGCGACTCGTCTGTTGAAGCCATGATATTGCGTACGTCCTCACTGAGACGTGCGCTAGCCTCTTCATCGCCACCTAGCAACATGTAGGCTCGAATAGAAGACAGCGACGCTTGAACGGACTGTTGGATACCGCGACTGGTGTCGACGGTCGGTAGATCAGATTTAAGTAACGAAGAGGCGTATTGCTCTACGGTGGTGACGTTGCGATACGTGAATACCGCTGATGCCATAAAAAGTACGGCTAGCAGCACAAAACTGAGCTGCAACTTCCCTGATATCGTAAGGTTCATCCATAAACTCCTGACAACGATGAGCCTTAAATATAACGATGTTTACAAAAATGTTAAATACTGGTATCAAAAGTTACTAAGAAAACCATGTAAATCACTATTTTAAGCCGATAAATAGGGCTTATTTGAAGTATGGTATGCGCTCACTACGTAAAATCAGATAATTAACGTAAGTCGTTTCTAAGCAGTCTTGATCCCACAACGAAAGAATCCGCTTAGTGGCGAAGTAGTAATCTTTATTACGCAGTAGCACACCCACCGTGCGGCTGAGCTGCTTAAAGCGCTGTTGCTCATTAGCAGAGATGTCATTGTCTTCATTTTGAATGATCGGCGCCAATCCATCGGCAAACCAATTGTTCAGAATTTCACGCATCTCTAGTTCTGACTCCGGCACATCCATACACGACAACTCACGATGCAGTGGCGGCGGTACTATGTACTTTGACGCTTTTGGCGAACTGACATAACGGTACATGTCGCTCCTCCTTGTAAATGACTCTTATACCCAAGTGACTTCAAGATGCAGGATTCAGAGCGTTGTCATTGATTCGGGGTCAAGGAAAACAACGCAGCGTAATAGTCAGCTCTTTCCAAGTTGTTTGACACAGAAGCCGAGTCAATGACACGCTCCCGAAGGGCGAGCTGTCTTGGTTTGTATACTTTGTTGTCGATTCTTGATTTAGACCCACTAGACCTTTAAATCGCCGCCGCGTCTACAAACCAAGCCATTCTCGCTGAACCTAACATCTCGAGGTTACTTGGGTATAAACTAGCTAAGAATACTTTTTTCAATTTCCAAGTTTTTTTCTAGAGCTCATAGAAAGAAGACCAACAAAAAAGCCATGCAAAGTAGGCTCTGCATGGCTTTGGTTCGGGCAGCAATGACACTGCCCTCGTCTAGGACTGGTTACATTGAGCTTTGATCGAAATCGTTGCCTTGGTCAGTACCCGTTTGAGTATCCGAGTCGAAGCTGCCAGAGTCATCCGTGAAGTCAACACCTTGATCTTGACCTCCCGCACTTGTCCAGTCGCTGCCGCCAGATTCCATACCCGCCATGTCTGGTTGCTGATCTTGCGCAGAACCTTGCATGGTGTATTGATCATCGACTTCAACTTCAACTGTGCCACTCGCACCTTCTACCGCGCTGCCCAATTCGTCGTAACCTTGGAATTGGATTTCGCTCGTACCTTCGTAACCTTCTGGTAGGTCAACCGATACTGGTTGGTTCAGGTTGCCACTTAATGTGAAGCTGCCATCGCCATTATCCAGTGCGTTGCTTACTGATGCACCATCAGGTAGACCGGACATTTCTGCATAATCCACCGATTCGTTACCACTGACCTCATCTGGAACCGAGATAGAAATGGTATCGCCTGGCGCTGCAGTCACATCAGCTGCGCTCTCCTCTTCACTGTCTGCACCGTTTGCTGCTTGCTCTTCAGGCTGTTGCGCTTCGCCAACTTGCTGCTCTGATGATGCTTGAGCAGTTTGGATTTGTGGCTCGTCACTTTGCGCTGAATCGTCCGCAACTTGGATGCTCAGATTCTGAGTCGATACTTCACCGTTATCGTTGACCTGAACATCCATAGCTAAATTGCCATCGAAGTCATCGTTCGGCCAGTATGTCCACTCTTCATCACCTGATTTCGCGAAGAAACCTGCATCGTTTGCATCGGCGACATCCAACACTTCTGCTGAAGGGCTAATGCCAAGCTCATCAATCAACTGCGCTTCCGTTAGGGTTAGTGAACCATCATCAGCCAGTGCGTAGCCTTCGCTGGTTGTGGTTTCACCTTCACCTTGGATGTCGACATTAAAGAAGCTCTCAATGCGGTTTTCACCGTCAGTTGCAATGAAGCCAACTTGAACATCTCCGGTGTAGCCTTCTGCTGGTGTGAATTGGTAGTTACCTTGGTTATCGGTCTCTATCACACCTTGACCTTCCATTAGGCTCACTGATTCAATGCTCAAGCTGTCGCCTTCTGCATCGCTCAATGTCGATAGCATGTCGTCATTGGTGAACGACAAGGTGCCATCCGCTGCCATTTCTGTGGTAGAAATGCTGTCGATTTCTGGAGAAGCATTCTCTTGTGGTGCGTCTTCTTTCACGACCACGCCTGTTTGCTCATCATGAAGCACACCGTCTTTATCAATCACATAAGCGATATCCGCTTCACCAGTAAAGCCCGGTGCTGGATTGAATGTCCATGTGCCATCACCGTTATCGACAATCTCACCTTGGCTGCGATCAGCTAGGTGAACGAATTTCACTTCATCACCCGCGTCAGCGTCTACGTTTTCTGCCAATCCGATTAGGTCATCAGCGGTTAGGATAACTGGCTCACCCGCTAGGGTTTCGAAGTCACCTGAATCGATGCCATCTTCGAACTCTTCTGGCTCGTCACCGTAATCCACCGTTGTTGCGGTCACGGTTACGAAGAACTCGCCATTAAAGTCAGCCGGAGGCGTCATTTGCAGGTCTGAAATATCCCACTCGTTCAAATCGATGTATTGACCCGGTTCCGTAATGGTAATGGTGTTCACACCATCCGTAACTTCGAAGCCAACAGGGAAACCAGTCATCACTAGGTTACTTAACGTTTCTGAATCGTCGATTAGACCGACATTCAAGCCTAGGTGACCCGTTTCGTCCTCACCGAAGACTAACGGACCATCATGGTCGGTTGTGATGACTGCGCCATCCGCAACAGGGCGAACAAACACTGGTACATCAAGTACCGTCTCAAACTCACCGTCACTGACCACAACTTGCAAGTCAGAAACCCCTGCAAAATCGCCAGTCGGTGTGAATGTCCAAGTACCGTCACCGTTGTCTGTTACCTCACCACCATCTTCACCTTCTGCGGTGATAATGCGTGATACGACTAGGTTTTCAGTGTCGATATCGCCGAACAAGTTCATCAGGTCGCCAGCGTCGAAGGTGAATGCGCCATCCTCGTCGGTTGCCATAAAGGCATTACCCACATTGAATGGAGCATCGTTGACTGGAATAACATCCACATTCAACGAGCCTTCAACCACTTCTTCACCATCCGTCGCGGTATAGCCCAGTTCCACCAAACCATTGAAGTCTTGAGTGGTCACCAAGTGGTACATACCATCTGGTTGCTGGGTTAATGTCGCATTTGCAGGAGCACGAACCGTGATGCTTTCTACGCTGATTTCGTCACCATCAAGATCCGTAACTTGATCAGCGATGTAAGCTGGGTCAATCACCATGACCACATCTTCTTCGCCCTGCATCTGGATGGTTGGTGCTTCTGGTGCATCGTTAACCGCTTCGATGTTTAGATTGCCTTCAACTGGCGTCACTAAATCACCATCGCTGACACCGAACGACATTGGCACATCACCATTGAAGTTCTCAGCCGGAGTGAATGACCAAGTGCCATCACCGTTGTCTAGCAAGTCACCGTATTGCTCATCAATCACTAGGTCGACAGCAGACAGTTCGTCGTAGGTGTTGTCGATGTCTGTTGCGTTAGCAAGCAACATGTCCTGCGTGATTAGAATGGTGGTATCTTCGGTGCCAGCAATATTCACTGGCGTTGATTGCGGCGCATCGTTAATTGGGTTCACCGTTAGGTCGACGCCCACTTCCACGCTCGCACCATCGTTATCAATCAAGTCGAAGCTTAGGTCGATATCGCCATTGAAGTTCGCATCAGGCGTAATCGTAAAGCTACCATCTTGGTTCTCAACAACGGTTGCATTGGCAACCGCGGTTAAGTTCACTGCTTCTAGATTATCGCTGTCTACGTCACCCGCTTGAGCCAGTAACTGCTCTTGACTCAATGTGATTGAACCGTCTTCATCGACGCTGTAAGCCAAGTCGCCAGATACCGGAGCATCGTTGACTGGCAATACATCAATGTTCGCGTTGGTTGTCGCAGTTGCACCGTCTTCATCAGCGACTACTACGTCTAGGCTTACGCCACCGTTGAAGTTTTCATTTGGCGCGAAGCTGTAAGTGCCATCGTCATTCGCCGTTAGAATGCCGTCGCTACCACTGTAAGAGACGCTTTCTAGGCTCACGTCGCCTTCCACGTCACTTGATTGCGCTAGCAGTTGCTCTTCCGTGAAGATAATGACTTCGTCTTCGTTAACGGAGTAGCTAGTCGCGCCTGCGATTGGTGGGTCGTTCACCTCAAGAACAGTAATGCCAGCGGTAGTTGAATCCGTCGCCCCGTCTTCATCGACTACGACAACATCTAGGCTGACTTCACCATTGAAGTTCTCGTTTGGCGAGAAGGTGTACGTACCGTCACCATTGTCTTGGAACACGCCATCTGCGCCACTGTAGCTCACACTATCAACCGAAACATCGCCTTCAATATCTGACGAATTCGCTAGTAATTGCTCATCGCTGATTGTGATCGAGTTGTCTTCGTGTACGGTGTAAGACGTGCTACCTGCCACGGGTGGATCGTTCTCTGGCGTCACACTCACATCGATATTCGCGGTCACGGTGTCCGTGCCATCGGAAACATCGAAGGTAAAGTTTACGTCGCCATTGAAGTTTTCGTTCGGTGCGAAGCTGTATGTGCCATCGCCATTGTCAGTTAGGACACCGTCCGCGCCAGTGTATGTGACACCTTCTACCGATAGGTCATCGCCATCGATATCGGTTGCACCATCCAACAGGTCTTGATCAGTAAAGGTCAACACGCCATCTTCACCAATGGTGAACGCTTGATCTTCTGGCTGTGGTAGGTCGTTAACTGGATTAACCGTTAGATCTGCCGTCGCGACCAAGGTGTCAGAACCATCACTGATATCAAACGTGATATCAATGTCGCCATTGAAGTTCGCGTCGGGCGTAATGGTAAAGCTACCATCGTCATTAGCCGTAACCGTCGCATCACCGTCAACCACTAGGTTGGAAGCGGTTAGTGCATCACCTTCTACATCCGTTGCTTGAGCGAGAAGCTGCTCTTGGCTTAGCGTGATTGAGTTGTCTTCGTCGACACTGTAAGCCAAGTCACCCGATACTGGGGCATCATTGATTGGCAGAACATCAATGTTTGCCGTCGTCGAAGCGGTCGCACCATCTTCGTCCACGACTACAACATCAAGGTTCACTTCACCATTGAAGTTTTGGTTTGGTGCAAAGCTGAACGTACCATCACCATTGTCGGTAAAGATACCTTCGCTGCCACTGTAGCTCACGCTATCTAGTGCTACCTCACCTTCAATATCGGAAGAGTTTGCCAACAACTGTTCTGCACTGATGGTGATGACTTCATCTTCATCAATGGTGTAACTGGTTGTACCTGCGATTGGTGGATCGTTCACCTCAAGAACGATAATACCCGCTGTTGTTGTATCAACCGCGCCGTCCTCGTCAACCACGACAACATCTAGGCTAACATCGCCTGTAAAGTTTTCGTTTGGTGAGAAGGTGTAAGTACCATCGCCATTAATTTCTAGCACACCGTCGTTACCGCTGTAACTCACGCTACTGATCGCAACATCACCCTCGATATCAGACGAATTAGCCAGTAGTTGCTCATCACTGATGGTGATCGAGTTGTCTTCATGCACAGTGTAAGACGTGCTGCCTGCCACCGGTGGATCGTTCTCTGGCGTCACGCTTACATCGATATTTGCGGTCACGGTATCCGTGCCATCAGAAACATCAAAGGTGAAGTTCACGTCGCCATTGAAGTTTTCGTTTGGCGCGAAGCTGTACGTGCCATCACCATTGTCGGTTAGGACACCGTCCGCGCCAGTGTAAGTCACGCCTTCAACTGTTAGGTTGTCACCTTCTACATCCGTCGCGCCTGTTAATAGGTCTGCATCTGTAAAGGTAAGAAGACCGTCCTCACCCACGGTGAACGCTTGCTCTTGTGGCTCTGGAGCGTCATTGACTGGTGTAACGGTTAGGTCAAGACCAGCAGCAACCACTTCTTCGCCATCCGTGACATCGTAACTAAACTCAATGTCGCCGTAGAAGTTCTCGCTTGGAGTAATGGTGAAGCTGCCATCCTCGTTCATTTCAACCGTTGCATTTTCATCATTGGTGCTCAGGTTGATTGCACTTAAGTCATCGCCATCGATATCAACAGCGTGCTCCAGTAACTGCTCTTGAGTTAGCGTAATGCTGTTGTCTTCGGCAGTGACTGCAGTGATGTCACCCGTTACTTCTGGTGCATCATTGGTTGGCGAGATATGAATCGTCACATCTTGCGTCGCTGTCGCCGTTGTACCTGTATCCACATCCGTAGAGGTTGCATTTACGGTTAGCGTCACATCGCCGTTGAAGTCCGCAGAAGGGATAAACTCTAGTCCTTCTAGCTCGCCTGGTTGTAGTGACCAAGTGCCGTCACCATTATCGACACCCGCTGATAGTGCGCTGCCTTCTGGCACATCTTCAATCAAGATTGAGAGGTTTTCTGAACCATCGGTATCGCTTAACGCTGCATCGATATCAAGCGGCACTGGTGTATCTTCGGTACCAATAATTTGGTAATCCGCATCCGCTACCGTGATTTCGATGTTGTCGATACCAAACGATTCATCCCAAACGTCTTGATTCAAGGTTGAACCGAAGCCGAGTTGCAGTTCGCCATCCTCGACAGGAACCGTCAGGTTGATTTGGTGAGCTTGGTCATTCCAACCACTGAAGCCTTCACGTTGAGAGGCTCCGTGGATCACTTCACCCACTTCGTTACCGTCAGAATCGTATAGCGTTGTCGTACCATCTTGAGTACGGAACGCGGAGTTCTCCAAGGTGGTTAGCTGTTCGCCACCCACAAAGATTTGGAACGACTCGCCATCCCAAGAATCGATTTCGTAGAAGCTAAACGATATATTCACTTCATTAACATCACTTGGGATCTCGTAGGTTTTGCTGACCGTTTCATCACCGCCAGTGCCACCAATACGACCCAGCATGTCGCCCGTTTCGAAGCCTTGAGAGCTTTCAGTGTTCGCGTTCCAACCGTTCGAGCCAGACTCGAAGTTATCAGACGCAATCACCAAGTCCGAAGCAATCGACAACTCTGGCATATCAACCACAGATTGAACATCAATGTTCGCTTCAGCAGGAACCGTTGCAGTGCCATCGTTGACATCAAACGTCACGTTCACGTTGCCATCGAAGTTTTCGTTTGGTGCGAAGGTGTAAGTGCCGTCACCGTTGTCGACTAACGTACCACTGTCAGAAGCAACGTTCTCAACCGTTAGGTTATCACCATCGATATCACCTGCATTTTGCAGCAGTTGCTCTTCGGTGAAGGTGAAACTGGTGTCTTCTTGCGTAACAAACTGTGGTTGACCAACCGTTGGTAGGTCGTTCACTGGGTTCACAGTCAGATCGGCAGTGGCTTGAATGGTCGCATCGCCGTCCGTAATGTCGAAGCTCAGATCAATGTCGCCATTGAAGTCCGCATCTGGTGTGATAGTGAAGCTGCCATCGTCATTCGCAACAACGGTCGCATTGCCGTCAACAGTGAGGTTCGCCGCGGTTAGGTCATCGCCATCTACGTCGCCTGCTTGTGCAAGAAGCTGTTCTTGGCTTAGCGTGATAGAGCCATCTTCATCCACGCTGTAAGCCAAATCACCTGATACTGGAGCATCGTTGATTGGCAATACATCAATATTTGCATTGGTTGCTACCGTTGCACCGTCTTCATCGGTCACGACCACATCTAGGCTGACATCACCGTTGAAGTTTTCGTTTGGCGCGAAGCTGAATGTGCCATCGCCGTTGTCAGTAAAGATACCGTCAGAGCCGCTGTAGCTGACGCTATCAATCGCGACTTCGCCTTCAACATCAGAAGCACTCGCCAATAGCTGCTCAGAGCTGATGGTGATCACTTCGTCTTCGTTCACTGAGTAGCTGGTCGCGCCGGCAATTGGCGGATCGTTCACCTCAAGTACCGTAATACCTGCGGTGGTTGAATCCGTCGCACCGTCTTCATCGACAACCACAACGTCAAGGCTCACTTCACCATTGAAGTTCTCGTTTGGCGAGAAGGTGTAAGTGCCGTCACCATTGTCTTGGAACACGCCATCTGCGCCGCTGTAGCTCACGCTGTCGATTGCTACTTCACCTTCGACGTCAGATGAGTTAGCCAATAACTGCTCGTTACTGATGGTGATCGAATTGTCTTCATGCACCGTGTAAGAGGTGCTGCCCGCAACCGGTGGATCGTTCTCTGGCGTCACACTCACATCGATATTCGCGGTCACGGTGTCCGTACCATCGGAAACATCGAAGGTAAAGTTCACGTCGCCATTGAAGTTCTCGTTTGGCGCAAAGCTGTAGGTCCCATCACCGTTATCGGTTAGGACACCATCAGCGCCAGTGTAAGTGACACCTTCTACCGATAGGTCATCGCCATCAATATCCGTTGCGCCATCAAGCAGATCTTGGTCAGTGAAGGTCAACACACCATCTTCACCAATAGTGAACGCTTGATCTTCTGGCTGTGGTAGGTCGTTAACTGGATTAACCGTTAGATCTGCCGTCGCGACCAAGGTGTTAGAACCATCACTGATATCAAACGTGATATCAATGTCACCATTGAAGTTCGCATCAGGCGTAATGGTAAAGCTGCCATCATCGTTTGCAGTAACCGTTGCATCACCGTCAACCACTAAGTTAGTCGCGGTTAGCGCGTCCCCTTCTACATCCGATGCTTGAGCAAGAAGCTGCTCTTGGCTAAGCGTAATTGAATTGTCTTCATCGACACTGTAAGCCAAGTTGCCCGATACTGGCGCATCGTTGATTGGCAATACATCGATGTTTGCGTTAGTTGCCGCAGTTGCACCGTCTTCATCAACAACCACAACATCTAGGCTCACATCGCCATCAAAGTTGGCGTTTGGTGCGAAGCTGAATGTGCCGTCACCGTTGTCAGTAAAGATACCGTCGGAACCGCTGTAGCTGACGCTATCAATCGCAACTTCACCTTCAACGTCAGAAGCGTTCGCCAATAACTGCTCAGAGCTAATAATGATGACTTCGTCTTCGTTCACTGAGTAGCTGGTCGCGCCTGCGATTGGTGGATCGTTCACCTCAAGTACTGTAATACCTGCGGTAGTTGAATCCGTCGCACCGTCTTCATCGACCACGACAACATCTAGACTCACTTCACCATTGAAGTTCTCGTTTGGCGAGAAGGTGTACGTACCGTCACCATTGTCTTGGAACACACCATCTGTGCCGCTGTAGCTAACGCTATCAATCGATACATCACCTTCAATATCCGATGAGTTCGCTAGTAGCTGTTCATCACTGATGGTGATCGAGTTATCTTCATGCACCGTGTAAGACGTGCTGCCTGCCACTGGTGGATCGTTCTCTGGCGTCACACTCACATCGATATTCGCGGTCACGGTGTCCGTGCCATCGGAAACATCGAAGGTAAAGTTCACGTCGCCATTGAAGTTCTCATTCGGTGCGAAGCTATAGGTACCATCTCCATTGTCAGTTAGGACACCATCTGCGCCTGTGTAAGTGACACCTTCTACCGATAGGTCATCGCCATCGATGTCCGTTGCACCATCCAGCAGGTCTTGATCAGTGAAGGACAACACACCATCTTCACCAATGGTGAACGCTTGATCTTCTGGCTGCGGCAAGTCATTAACTGGGTTAACCGTTAGGTCCGCCGTTGCAACAATAGTGTCGCTGCCATCATTGATGTCGAACGTGATATCAATGTCGCCATTGAAGTTCGCATCTGGCGTGATAGTGAAGCTACCATCGTCGTTTGCCGTAACCGTTGCATCACCGTCAACCACTAGGTTAGACGCAGTCAGCGCATCACCTTCTACATCCGATGCTTGAGCAAGTAGCTGCTCTTGGCTTAGCGTAATTGAATTGTCTTCATCAACGCTGTACGCCAAGTTACCAGATACAGGTGCATCATTGATTGGTAAGACATCGACTGTGATGTAAGTATCAACCTCTGCGCCATCTTCATCGCGAATGGTCACATCCAACTGTACTTGACCGTTGAAGTTTTCATTCGGTGCAAAGCTACAAGTACCATCACCGTTTACTGAGAAGATGCCATCTGGACCGTCGTAGCTGATGCCTACTAGCTCAACATCCCCTTCAACATCCGAAGCATTCAGTAGCACTTGCGATTCACTGAAGGTTAGAACTTGGTCTTCATCGATAGTGTATGCGGTAGGACCTGCGATTGGTGGGTCATTTACCTCAATCACAGTAATGCCTGCAGTGGTCGAGTCCGTTGCACCATCTTCATCGACAACGACAACATCTAGGCTCACCTCGCCGCTGAAATTTTCGTTTGGTGAGAAGGTGTACGTACCATCACCGTTGATTTCCAGCACGCCATCGTTACCGCTGTAGCTCACGCTATCAATCGCCACTTCGCCTTCTATATCAGACGAGTTAGCCAACAGCTGTTCGTTACTAATGGTAATCGAATTGTCTTCATGAACGGTGTAAGCCGTGCTGCCTGCAACCGGTGGATCGTTCTCCGGCGTCACGCTTACGTCGATATTCGCCGTCACGGTATCCGTGCCATCGGAAACATCGAAAGTGAAGTTCACGTCGCCATTAAAGTTCTCGTTTGGTGCGAAGCTATATGTGCCATCACCATTGTCAGTAAGAACACCGTCCGCGCCTGTGTAAGTGACGCCCTCAACAGATAAGTCATCCCCTTCAATATCGGTAGCGCCTGTTAGGAGATCCGCATCAGTAAAGGTCAGCACACCATCTTCACCAATGGTGAACGCTTGATCTTGTGGTTCAGGCGCATCGTTAACTGGTGACACCAATAACTCAAGGTTGGTTGAGACAACATCATCGCCGTCAGACACATCGAACGTAAAGGTGATGTCACCATTAAAGTCCGCATCTGGCGTTAAGGTGTAAGTACCGTCACCATTGTCTGTGATGGTGATGTTTTCATCATCCGTTGCCAAGTTCAGTGCTGTCAGTTGGTCTCCATCCAAGTCACGCGCATTAGCGAGCAAATCTTCTTGCGTGATTAGGATTGAACCATCTTCTTCAACCACAGCAGAAACAGGCAATGCTTCAGGCGTATGTTCAATGTGAGCACCCGTTGCATTGACGTAGATGGTTTGAGAAACGGTTTCAGAATCATTATTTGATAGCTCTGTCGCCGTTGCCGTTACATTGATTTCTAGCTGTTGGTTAAAGTCTTCTGGCAATTGAATCTGTAGCTCTTGTTCAATTGCTGTGGTTGGAAGCGTTACAGAACCATCTGGACCGACTGTTACTTCACCGCTGTAGATCTGGCTGTTCACTTCACCTACATCAATGGTGAAGTTGAAGTCACTATAATCGGCATCGCCGCCACCGTAGAGATCTTCAAAGCCGTAAACCAGTTCACCGTCTTCGTTCACAGTAGTTCGAGTATGTTCAATGCCATCTTGGTTGAGCTCTGAGCTTGTGCCGCCATGGAAGACTGCATCACCAAATTGGCTTTGAATCACGGTTTCAGAACCATCAGCACCCACAAACACGAGTTGTGGGTCGACCGTATCCATGTTCGCAGGAGAGCCATCTGCCGCACGGAACTCATACTGACCATCTTGCATGGACGCAAAGTCATTGAAGTTATGACCGTTAGGAATCAAGAATAGGTTGAAGCTTTCCCCTTCCGAGATTTGGAAGCTGAACTGATCTTGTCCCGGAATGAGGTCACCGCCTCCGCCAACTTGAGAGGCGTTTTCGTACACCACTTCAACGCCCGTGATATTGCCGTCTTCATCAACTTTGTAATAGCCAGCTGCGTTTTGGTAACCCGCGGTTTCACCTTCAAAGGTAACCGTGATTTCAGTATCGTTAAAACTGGTGATACCGTTGTCTTGATCGTTAAGTACCCCTTCGTTGTCGTAGCTGATCACCGAACCTTCTGGAACGCCATCAACGGTCACAGTCAGCGTTTCTGACAAGTCTTGGTCAACCAATGCTGCGGCGATGTTCACTTCAACAATACCGCCTGGCTCAACCAAGATTGCTTGATCATCCACATTTCGACCATCGCCATCAGTGATGACTAGGTCTGGCGCATCTGCCACGGCTTCGATGTGAACATTAATGTCTTGCTCAACTTCATCAGTACCGTCAGAAACCGTAAAGCTGAACTGCAAGTCACCACTGAAGTGCTCTTCTGGTACGAAGCTAAATGTACCGTCAACGTTGTCCGTTACAGTACCTTCATCACCCGAGTAATTAATGCTGGTAACAGTGAGGTCATCACCATCAATATCAATCGCACCACTTAGCAGATCTTCTTGCGTGAACAGGATGCTGCCATCCTCTTCAATGTGGTACATGCCAGGCGCAACAATTGGAATGTCATTGACTGGGTTCACCGTCAATGTCATTTCATTGGCAACACTCAATTCACCGTCGCTTACTTCATAAGTAAACTCTATGTCTCCATTGAAATGTTGTGAAGGCGTAACGGTAAAGGTGCCGTCACCGTTATCCACGATAGAGGCATTAGGATCATTGGTTTCTAATGCCGTTGCGTACAGGTCATCACCATCTTGATCGCTGGCGTTTTCAAGCAGCATTTCTTGTGTCACGAGGATAGATCCATCCTCGTCCACGTCTGCCACGATTGGCGCTGCTTCTGGTGCGTCGTTGACGAACTCAACTTTCAAGTCGATGTTTGCCGCCACCACATCGGTGCCATCGCTCACATCAAACGTGAGGTCAACATTACCAAAGAAGCCCTGCTCTGGCGTTAATGTGTAAGTGCCATCGCCATTGTCTGTCACTTGAACCGTGTCGCTTAAACTCGTCACGTTAACAACAGACAGGTCATCGCCTTCGATGTCCGTCGCTTGAGCCAGCAGCTCTGCTTCAGTAATCGTGATAGCTTCACCGTCTTCTGTGGTGAAGGACAAATCAGGCACATCTGGCAGGTCGTTCACTGGGTTAACGGTGAGGTTTAGATCCGCAGCGACGGTTTCAATCGCGTCAGTTACGTCATAAGTAAATTCGATTTCACCAAAGAAGTTTTCGCTCGGTGTAATCGTAAAGCTACCATCAGCGTTCTCAACGATAGTTGCATTAGGATCGTTGGTCGATAGGTTCACCGCTTCAAGGTTGTCACCATCCACGTCCGTCGCGTTCGCTAACAAGTCTTCTTGAGTGATGGTAATTGAGCCATCTTCATCAACGACCGCATCAACTGGACCGCTAACCTCTGGACCTTCGTTGACGATCTCAACATCGATCTTCGCAGTGCTTGGTGCACTTGCTTGACCATCGCTGATGTCGAAGGTCAAGTTCACTTCACCGTAGAAGTTCGAAGTTGGCTCGAAGGTAAAGGTGTTGTCGCCGTTATCTGTCAACGTACCTTGTGACTGGTCAACAAGCAGTAGATTCTCGATATGCAGAATGTCGCCATCCACATCAGTCGCACCTGATAACAGGTCTTTTGCTTCGATGATGATGGTGCCGTTTTCTAGCATTTGAGTATGCAGCGGTGCACCAGGGACTGGCACATCGTTGACCGGAATAACGGTCAGATCTAAATGGGTATCGACTTCATCGGTGCCATCGAAGACTTTGTAATCGATGTCGACTTCACCATTGAAGTTTTCATTCGGCATAAAGGTGTAAGTGCCGTCGCCATTGTCGACAAGCTCACCGTTATCACCGCTGTAAGAGATATCAGAGATAGACAGCGCATCGCCTTCCACGTCACTTGCATTGGCAAGCAAATCATCCGCGCTAAACGTAATGCCCACATCCTCATCAGTCGACAACACAATCGGACCAGAAACGATTGGCGCATCGTTTACTGCTTCGAAGTTGATGTTGATGATGTTGTCGTCAGTGAGTTCACCATCCGTAACTTGGTAACCCAGCTCAATCTCACCGTAGAAGTTCTCATCTGGTGTGACTGTCCATGTACCATCGCCGTTGTCGGTTAACGTAGCGTGCTCCGCGTTGTCCCCCACCAGCTCAAGGTTTTGAATATCAAGAACGTCACTATCGATATCACTCGCTTGTGCTAAAAGCTGCTCTTCTGTAATTACCACAGAGGCAAACTGCGTAGAACCTTCGGTATCAATGGTCACATTTGGCAGGTCAGCGGTCAGTTCGATTTCACTGTCACCTTCACGGATATTAAGCTCTACCGTTTCCGTGATTTCCGTGCCGTCCACGCCAATAGATGTGAACACCGCTTCATCATGACAAGTTTGCGAAACCGTCATGTTTTGAACCACGTAAGTACCGTTACCTTGAATCGTACCTAGCTCAAAGTAAGACACCGGCTCGTTCACCGTTAGAGTGTAATCCGTCTCATAGCTACCACGATCTTCTTTGTGGTAAGTCATCGAGTCGATCAAGTCACCATCGGAGTTGAATGCGCGAATTTCGACTTCGGTAAAGTGGCGAGACTCTTCCATAAACCAGCCGCCTAGACCATCTAGGTGGAAGCTGATTTCGTTGATATCTTGACCTTCAACGGTCACAGTTAGTTTTTCATCACCGCTCAAGCCTTGACGGTCAGTATCACCAATACCGTGACCGATGTGTGTTTTACCATTCCACGCACCGAGTGGGTCATCATTACTTTGAACGGTAACTTTCAAATCACCATCAACAAACTCACGTGTGTAAGGGTCAACAGCAGTACCCCAATCATCGAGGCTAGCGTTGTCGTCAAAGGTACCAATTTGACTCGTATGCGTACCGTTCGCCAATGCATCATCATTTGGAATGAAGCGCACTTCCGTGTCTGCAGGAACCTCCTGCCCGACTTCTAGCTGTACCCATTCGTCATTTAGATTCGCTTCAATGATGCCGTTTTCAGGGGCTTGGTCGAGACGTAAAGCAGGCTCTTCACGCAGAGAAACACCCACTGTTTGGTCTTCTTCCGCTTGAATAAAGATCTCGTCGCCCGCTTCTGGCGCATCGTTGACAGGATTAACGGTCAGATCCAACGTGGTCAGAACATCATTTTCGCCATCGCTGATGTTGTAAGTAAAGTCCAACTCACCGTTAAAGTTTTCGGTGTGCGTAATGGTAAAAGAACCATCGTCATTGGCTACGATCGTCGCATCCGGATCATTGGTTTGTAGATTGCTGGCAACAAGGTCATCACCTTCAATGTCTGTCGCATTCGCAAGCAATTGTTCTTGCGTGATGGTGATGGCGTTATCTTCATCCACCTCCGCTTGAATGCCTGACGTTTCTGGTGCGTCGTTCACCGCGATAACATCGATGCCTGCGGTTGTTGTATCCGTTGCACCATCTTGGTCGATAACCGTAACGTCGAGAGAAATGTTACCGTCAAAGTTCTCATTTGGCGTGAAGGTATATGTGCCGTCGCCATTGTCCACGAAGCTACCGTCGTTACCAGAGTAGCTAACATTCGCCAAGGCTACATCGCCTTCCACATCAGAAGAGTTAGCTAACAACTGCTCGTCACTAATGGTGATTTGACCGTCTTCTTGAACCGTGTAAGACGTAGAACCGGCAACCGGTGGATCGTTCACTGGTGTCACGCTGACATCAATGAATGCTGGTGTTGAACCTGTGCCGTCAGACACATCGAATGTGAACTGAACATCACCGTTGAAGTTCTCATTCGGCGCGAAACTATAAGTGCCATCACCATTGTCGGTAAGTACACCATCCGCACCTGTGTAGAGAACGTTTTCGATAGACAGATCATCGCCATCAATATCCGATGCACCTTCCAATAGGTCTGCATCCGTGAACAGCAAGGTGCCATCTTCTTCTACCGTGAACTGTTGATCTTGCGCTTGTGGCAAGTCATTCACAGGATTAACCGTAATATCCAGACCAACTTGTACCGAGCCGCCATCGTTATCAATGATATCGAAGGTCAGATCTAGGTCACCGTTGTAGTTTTCATCTGGTGTGATGGTGTAGCTGCCATCATCGTTGTATTGAATTGTCGCGTTGTCATCTGTCGATAGATTGATGGCTTCAAGGTTCTCGCTATCAATATCGCCCGCTTTGGCAAGCAGTTGCTCTTGGCTTAGCGTAATTGAGCTGTCTTCGTTGATGGTGTAAGCCAAATCACCCGATACTGGTGGATCGTTGATTGGCAATACGTCGACATTGATGTGCGTATCAACGGTTGCCCCATTCTCATCTTGAATGGTCACATCCAACTGAACTTGACCATTGAAGTTCTCGTTTGGCGCAAAACTACAAGTACCATCGCCATTGACGGTAAAGATACCATCCGAGCCTTCATAGCTGATGCCAACAAGCTCTACATCACCCTCGATATCAGATGCGTTGGCAAGAATTTGTGACTCACTGAATGTCAGTACTGAATCTTCATCAATCGTGTAAGACGTTGGACCGGCAACTGGAGGGTCATTCACTTCAATGACGGTAATGCCTGCGGTCGTTTCGTCAATCGCTCCTTGCTCATCCGCCACAATCACATCAAGGCTGATGTCACCACTGAAGTTCTCATTCGGCATGAAGGTGTAAGTGCCGTCACCGTTGTCTTGGAATACGCCATCGGTGCCTGAATAGGTCACGCTATCGATGGACACTGCACCTTCCACATCTGAAGAGTTAGCCAGAAGCTGCTCGTCGGAAATGGTAATCGCGTTGTCTTCATCAACCGTGTAAGACGTTGAACCCGCAACCGGAGGATCGTTCACTGGAGTGACGCTCACGTCCACGTTGGCTGGTACGGTCTCAGTACCGTCAGAAACACCAAAGCTAAAGCTGACATCGCCGTTGAAGTTTTCATTTGGTGCAAAGGTGTAAGTACCATCACCGTGGTCAGTCAGCACACCATCGCTGCCTGTGTAGCTAATGCCATCAACCGTTAAGTTATCGCCATCGATGTCGGTCGCGCCAGCAAGCAAGTCTGCATCGGTAAACTGAAGCGTGCCATCTTCTTCAACACTGAACTGCTGGTCTTGAGGAACAGGAAGATCGTTAACTGGATTAACCGTTAGATCCGCCGTTGCTTGGATAGTGTCTGTGCCATCTGTAATGTTGAATTGGATATCAATGTCACCATTAAAGTCCGCATCTGGTGTAATCGTGAAGCTGCCATCATCGTTCGCTGTGACGGTTGCGTTTCCATCTACAGTCAAATCGCTAGCAGTCAGGTCATCGCCCTCAATATCAGACGCTTGAGAAAGAAGCTGCTCTTGGCTGAGTGTAATCGCACCGTCTTCATCAACGCTGTAAGCCAAATCACCCGATACTGGCGCATCATTGATTGGCAATACATTCACATTGATGACGGTATCAACTTCTGCTCCATCTTCATCTCGAATGGTCACATCAAGTTGAACTTGCCCGTTAAAGTTCTCGTTTGGCGCGAAGCTGCACGTGCCATCATCGTTAACGGTGAAAATGCCATCCGGACCATCGTAGCTAATGCCAACAAGCTCTACATCGCCTTCCACATCAGAGGCATTCAACAGCACTTGCGACTCACTAAAGGTCAGAACAGAATCTTCATCAATGGTGTAAGAAGTTGGTCCTGCGACTGGTGGATCGTTCACTTCCAGCACCGTAATGCCAGCAGTGGTGACATCCGTTGCGCCTTCTTCATCAGCGACGACAACATCAAGCGTCACTTCACCATTAAAGTTTTCATTTGGAGAGAAGGTGTACGTACCGTCGCCATTGATTTGCAACACACCATCGCTGCCAGAGTAGCTCACGCTATCAATCGAGACATCCCCTTCTAGATCCGAAGAATTTGCCAACAGTTGCGCGTCAGAAATGGTAATAGAGTTGTCTTCGTGAACTGTGTAAGACGTTGAACCAGCCACCGGAGGATCATTCACCGGCGTGACGCTCACATCGACATTCGCTGAAACCGTATCTGTGCCATCAGATACGTCGAAGCTGAAGTTCACATCACCGTTGAAGTTCTCATTTGGCGCAAAGCTATATGTGCCATCGCCATTGTCAGTTAGAACGCCGTCGGTGCCTTCATAGCTGATTCCCGTTACAGAAAGGTCATCGCCTTCAATGTCGGTCGCGCCAGCAAGCAGATCCGCATCAGTAAATTGCAGTGTGCCGTCTTCTTCCACACTGAATTGTTGGTCTTGAGGAACAGGGAGATCGTTGATTGGATTAACAGTTAGGTCAGCGGTTGCCTGAACGGTGTTCGTGCCATCGGAAATATCAAAGCTAATGTCGATATCACCATTGAAATCTGCGTCTGGCGTGATAGTGAAACTACCATCGTCATTTTGAGTCACCGTCGCATTGCCATCTACCGAAAGATTTGATGCCGTCAGTGCGTCGCCTTCGACATCAGAAGCTTGCGACAACAACTGTTCTTGGCTCAAACGAATCGAGCCATCTTCGTCCACCGAGTAAGCAAGATTACCAGACACCGGCGCATCATCGACTGGTGTGACGCTTACATCAATGTTGGCAGAAACCGTATCCGTGCCGTCGGACACATCAAAGCTGAAGTTCACATCACCATTGAAGTTTTCATTTGGCGCAAAAGTGTAAGTCCCATTACCGTTGTCGGTCAGGATGCCGTCACCACCGTCGTAGCTTACGCCCTCAACCGTTAGGTTATCGCCTTCAATATCCGTTGCGCCAGTAAGCAGGTCAGCATCGGTGAAGATCAGCGTGCCGTCTTCTTCCACCTCAAAGGTTTTATCTTCAGGCACTGGTGCGTCATTGATTGGACGAACAGTTAAATCAATCGAGCTAGAAATGGTTTCTTGACCATCACTGATATCAAACGTTAAGCCGAGTTCACCATTAAAATCAGTATCAGGTGTGACGGTATAAGTGCCATCACCATTATCCACAACCGATGCATTAGCACCCACTTGCACGTTGAATGCGGCAAGATCATCGCCATCAACATCACTCGCGTATCCGAGAAGTTGTTCTTGAGTGAAGGTAATAGTGCCATCTTCATCCATGATGTATGCCAGATCTTGCCCTACTTCTGGCGCGTCATTTTCACCTTCGACTTTAATCTGGAACGTTTCGCTCGTAGTTTCGGAGTCGAAATCGTCTTCTACTTGCGTCGTGGTTTCTTCGCTGGTGTCTTGTACATCCACCGCGAAGCTCTCTTCAGTGGTTTCTGAATCTAGCTCGTCACCACCTTGAGAACCTTCAGAGTCTGAAGACGCACTTGGCGCAGATGAAGTTTGTGCCGCTTGTCCTTGCGCTTCATTGCCTTCTGCGTCCGAACCACCTTCAGAGCCAGAGGCATCACCACCACCGACCGCTTGGGCACCCGCCCCAGAATCCGAACCACCGCTGCCCAGAGCCTCGTCACCTGATTCTCCGCTAGAAGCTACACTATCAACAACATTGGATTGTGCAGCGTCAGAGTCGCTGCTACTTTCAGTATCCTCTTCTTGAACTGCGCCACCCGAGCTCACTGCTTCTTCTTCCGTACCCGCGCCACTAGGATTTTCTTCCATCGCACGATTGGCTTCATCAACAGCATCTGCACTTTCAGCACCGGTCGCTACAGTCGAAGAGACGGTCGACTGCTGTTTTTCTTCTTTTGTCCCCGTATCCTTCGTTTCTGTTTGCTCTACCGCATCGTTAAGCTTTTCATTGTCTTTTTCTTGATTAGTGTCGCCTGCCATTACAGCCTCCGTTGCTTTTTAGCTAACTGATCGTGTTTAGAGGCAGTAAAGGACACCATTTTTAGAAACCAACTTTTTTATACAACTTTTTTCATACATTTCGAGTTCTATAAAAACAAAAAAATTTGAAAACCCAGTATAAAGATCCTTACTTGTTGTCATTAAAGCAATTAGTGCGGTGGGATAATGATAAATATGACAAATCTGTTGCGCTCAGTCGACAATAGCCATAAAGGGCTGCAATTGCTATTAGGCGATTTTTACCAAGATTTCAGTGACGCAGGGATTGATATTGAGATGCTGCATAAACAAAACCGTTTTGAAGCACTCAGATGTTATTCAAAAAGACTAAAGACCATTCTCGTCTTGTTATGTGATGACGACTTACCACCAAAATTGGCAAAGCTTGAACACTTAAACAAACACCATTTCCCTGCTCCTAATGAATTGATTGAGGACGTTAAAACCGAGCTTAACAACGTAAACAAACAAATTAGCCAGCTGTTAAAAATCGAAAATTCAATCGATAGCCGCACAGGTAGTGAATCGTAGGGGTGGCTCATGAGTAATAAGCAAATAGAACATCACCTCAAAAAGGCGCTCGTTTCGAACAACGAAGCTTCGAAGGTAACAACAGACGATACAATCGTGCTAGCCAGTGCAATGACCAGCGTACACAAAACCTTGCTGGTTATCTTTTTGCTTTCCATGGTGGCTATCGCCGTGGCATCTCAGGCTCGTATCGACATTGTGGTGTCGGTGCGCGGTGAGCTATTGCTCGAATCTGACATCGAAAAAGTGCAACACCTTGAAGGCGGTATTCTAGAAGAAATGCTAGTGCGCAAAGGCGAAGTGGTTTATGAAGGTCAACCTATTGCACGCCTTCGCTCTCTGGATAGAAACACTCAACTTGATACGGTAAACACAGAGATCATTCAGCTTGAGCTAGACAAGATTCGTTACGAAAGCCTGCGCGATATGGTGGAACCCGATTTTTCTGCCTACATCGAAAAGTACCCAGAATTAGTGCAAGTCAACATGAATACCTGGCAGCAAGAATTTTCTAAAAACCGTTCCAATGAAGAGTTGATCACTCACGATATCCAACATAAGAATTCGCTTATTGATTCAATGCTCAAGCGCCGTAAAAGCTCCGAGAACCAGCTCTCCTTAATACGCAAGCAGCTCAATATTAAAAACACCTTGTACAAGGAGGAAATGGCGTCTTACGTCGATGTTCTGAATATGCAGGTTCAAGAGTCAAACATGGTGCGTGAGATTGAAAACCTTGATGAGTCGGTCATGAATGAGCGCTTCCAACTCGACAAACTAGAGAAGCAGTACCGAGACTTGGTGGAGAATCGTAATGCCGAGTATCAAGCACAAATCATTCAAGCAAACAAGGACTTAAAGTTGAAACGTATATTACGTCCTCAACACTCAGATAAAGTGGATCGCCTCGTGGTTTACGCCCCTATTGACGGTGTAGTAGATAAAGTGCACTTCAATTTCCGCTCCGCTGTGATACCGCCAGGTGAAAGCATCGCGGACATTGCACCGATCAATAACGCCCTTCATGGAGAGGCGAAGATCCCGCGTAAAGACATGGGTTTTGTAGAAATCGGACAAGCGGTCAAAGTGAAGATGGATACCTACAACTTTGCCAAATACGGATTTTTGGAAGGTCGAATTGCATCGATCAGCCGTTCTTCTTATGAAGAAGAAGACGCTGAATTCTACCTCGCGGAAATCCAAATCAGTCAAAACTATCTAGAGCGCGGAGGTACACAATACAAGCTGTCCCCTTATATGGAGTTTACCGCAGACGTGAAAACAGGTTCACGCCGGGTTATCGAATACGCAGCGAAGCCGGTTATGTCGGCTATCGAAGGCGCATTCGATGAGAGGTGATGGATGAGTAGCAAGCCTTCTTACAATATTTCCGTTCCTGTTATGCGCCTAAGCATTGCTTTCAGCTTGATGCTGGCTGCCCTCGCCTTTTATTTGTATATCTCTTGGGACAAAGTGGATTCAGTCGAGAAAGTGCAAAACGCGCCTCTTTTGGTTCAAGCTCAACAGCTCAACCAAACTATCGAGTTTGATATTCAAACGCTTCAACGCTGTTTAAGCGCACGTTATTGCAGTACAACAGAGCTTGATTTTGAGGTTCTGAAAGACGAAATTGACCAATTTAAGTCGCTCGCGTCACTCAACAAAACCGAGTTTAGCTTGGTGGGCGCGACCGAATACACGCAGCTTGAACTGGCAATCAATCGCTTCTCAGACAGCCAAAAAACACGCGACGATGTGTTGGCACTGTACCTCTCGCTCACCAATAACTACCTACAAATGGACGACAACTACCGGACCATATTTAACAACCATGCGAGCGACCTAATGATGGAGAAAAACGAGTTCTTCATTTGGTTGTTTGTGGTCGTTGTCGTACTGGTTGGTATCGCAGTGCTATCGAACTTGGTGGCAATCCTTAAGCTGAAAAAATCCAGCTCGAATGAGCGTGACATTGACCAAGAATTCGATGAGCTTTATCAAGAGCTCAAACAACTGGATTTACAAAGGTTGGAAGAGTTGCTGAATGAAGTGAGCATCAATCCGAAGCAGCGTCAGATCTACTCTCACCTAAAACTGATTTTCAGCAAACTCGAAGAACAAAAACGCAATAACGATCTCTACAAGCAGCTCTATGCTCTGATTGGTTACGAGATTCGTGGCATCACCAACACCATTAACGGCGGCGTGCAATATCTCGTTCAAGAGACCGATGAGAGCGGCGTGTTGATGGCGCAAGATATAACCTCGGCTGCCAATACCCTGTCTGAATTGGCAGAGAACTACAACCGACTCATTTCACAAGGGACCGAGAGCAAATCGAAAGAGTTTTCACTGCTGAATGTACTGTCTGAATTGATGATTCACATCAGTTCAAAAGTGCAGCGAAATGAAGGTGAGCTAGACTGCTTTATCTCGGATAACCTACCAAACCGTGTTGAAGGACAATCCACCAGCTTATTCTGGGTGTTGTTCCTACAGCTATCAAATGCCATCCAACTCAAAGCCGACAAGAAACTGTTTGTCACCATTGAATCAGGTGCGGCGTCAGACATTGAAAACACTCGCCTGACCATCAATCTAAACTTCTTAACCACGCTGGATGTGCCGCTTGCCAAGCTCAATACCCTACACTGGAGCGACCATAAACAGCACACTGCAACCAAAGACGATTTGGCGAAAAGCGTGTTGAAAGATTATGGCTATTACGAGAGCCATTGGTATCAATCGGGCAATCAGGAACGTTTTCAAATTCAGCTCGATTTGAAAGCCAAAAGCTTCCACACCGAGAAAACTCGCTTCGACAATAAGCGCCTATTACTGTGTGCCAACTCTCAGCTGCGCATTGATGTGATGAGCAAAATGTTAGTCAACTTGGGCTTAGAGATTACGCCAATTCGAACGCCGAACGAACTCTTCTCTGCGGCAAAAACCTTTGGCGAATACGATGCCATCATGCTGACCGACACGTTCGAGCCAAACAAGCTGCCCTCACTGAGCAAAACGGTGAAATCGCAACTGCGCAATCACCCGAACACCAAGTTGCTGCTCTCGGTCACTAGCACTCAGCAAGCGCAAGAGAGCCATACCTTTGTCGACAAGATTCTGAACTCCCCTGCGATTCCATATGAGTTTATCCCCAATCTTTTAGCAATCATGGAAGCGGAAGCCTCAGAAGATCAGATGGAGAACAGCTCATTCCTGATTGTGGAAGATGACCGTGTTCAACAGATTCTACTCAAACGTATTTTGAGCAAGCAAGAATACGAAGCCGACACCGTTGGCGATGGCGCAGACGCTGTTCAGCACTTCATGAATCAGCGCTCGGACATCATTTTTATGGACTGCATCATGCCTGGCATGGGCGGTATTGAAGCAACCAAACGCATTCGACAATACGAACAAGAGAGCGGACAAAACCCTTGCACCATCATAGGCGCGACAGCATTGACCAGCAGTAATGAACACCAAGCTTGTATCGAAGCTGGAATGGATTACGTGATCAGCAAACCTTATAAAAACGACGAAATCATCAAGGTGATCAACAAGTATGTGGCGGTACAGAAACTTAACTAGCTGCGTATTGGCAGCGCTTACATTGAGCAATGCTCCTTCGGCAATGGCGACCACCTTGCTTGAGGCGGTCAAACTCGGCTTGGAAAACAATTTATCTCTGCGCGCTAGTGACAAAGGCGTGGAAGAAAACGAATACAACATCGACATTAGCCGTTCTAAGTTCCTGCCTTCTTTAAACGGTGCCGCTGATACAACATGGAATGAAAACGAGACCATATTAACGGGAACACCAGATAAACGTTCAAGCTACAACTCAAATAGCTACAGCGTGTCTTTATCGCAATCGGTGTTTAACCTTGGCGACATCTTCAAATACGGCACCGCTAAGCTGGATTTCAACATTGAGGAAATCAAACACGAGAACAAAATCCAGAGCACCATTTCTGAAATCGCGACGCAATATTTCGAATACCTCAAAAACAACGCGCAAATCAAAGCCACCCAAGTAGAACTTAAATCGTCTGAAACACGTGAGCGCCAAATGCGTCGCAACGTGGAACTTGGCAACACTGCGGCGAGCGAGTTGTATGAGGTAATTGCCCAGAAAGAAGGCATTGCCAATCGCTTAAGAACCTTAGAGAAAGACCGGCGCGTAATTTTGAACGGTTTAGAGATTCAAGTTCAATACCCAGTCACCCCATCACAAGACATCTACGAAAGTGTTCCCTTGGAGGAAATCAGCGAATCCGAACAACGTGAGATTCTTGAACAAGCTTTGAAGCTCAATAACGACTTATTGGTTGCGAAGAAAACCGTCGAGCGCAGCCGAAGAGGCTTGAAAGAAAGCGGTTCAAACTTTGTGCCGACCGTATCGCTCTCTGCCAGTTACCGTTACGACGATGCGAACAACTATGACCGAACCGACCCAACCGCAACAGGGGACAGTAACTCGACCAGCGTCGGGTTGAACTTGAATGTGCCAATTTTCTCCGGCGGTTCGGATTACTACGGTTATCAAAAATCGTCGACTGCCATCGAGCGAACCGAGCTGCTGTACCAAGATTCATTGTTCGCGACGCGCAATAGCGTTAACACCTCAGTACTCAACATTAACGACTTCTCCCGCGCCATCAGCAGTTACGAGAACATCATCCGTGCCAACTACGCTTCCTACAAAGGCATTCAACGCGCCTATCAGCTTGGTACGCGAACCATTACCGACTTACTGGCAGCGGAAAGTAAACTGTTCAGCGCACTACGTGATTACGAGAGCGCGCGCTATGACTACATCATTGAATCGATCAATCTTGAGCAAATCAAAGGCATGCTATCGGTTCAATCTATCGAAAGCATCATGCAGTTGATGAGCGATATCGAAGGCAGAAGCAATCAAGACTTAGTTCCAAAACACCTTCTCTCTAAACCATCGATTAAGGAAGGAGGTCGCAATGCAAACTGAGCACTTTTCCCAAAAGATTAACTTTGCTGACAAGTGTTATCTGACTTTCTCAACGGTCATCTCAACACTGTTTGGTTTAGTGCTGCCCTTTTCGATTCTTATTATCTTTGACCGTGTTTTACCTAACCAAGCCAAAGACACGCTGTTTCTTCTGTTTGCCATTATCTTGATCACCATCCTCCTCGACTATCACTTAAAGAATCAGGAAGAGAAGATTTCGTCGGTGATCATGAAGCAATTCGAAACCAACTTAACCAACAAGGTGTTTCAATCAATCTGTTTGGCTGAGATATCGAAGTTTCGTCGTCTAGAACCCGGTGAATACCTAGAGCGTATTGCGACCATTCCAGAGATTAAATCCTTCTTTGGCGGAGAATCTGTACGGGCATTGATCAACCTTGCCGTCAGCATACTGACCATTCTGATTATCGGTCTGATCAACATCTGGGCAGGGGTGACCATCTTGCTCGCCTCCATCATTTTGGCGGTGTTCGCACTCAGTCTTTCCAAGCAAAAAATCAACAGTCTAGAAAACAAATCCGACATCGAAGGCTTAACCACGTCGAAAATCATCGAGATCATCTCTAGCCCACTCGATATCAAAGCGCGCAATATGGAATATCGCGTTGAGAGCCTCATGACACAAATGGTGGAAGAGCGTGAAGTCGAGAACATCAAATACGAGCAAATCGAATCGAACTTCAGCCTTATCTTGTCGCTCATACAACAGCTCTCCATAGCTTGTGTGGTGGTGGTTTTGGCAACGGCAGTTATCAACATGCAATCTAGCCAAGGCATCATGGCTGCTATCATCATGCTTACCAACCGCTACTTCGCGCCATACCAGCAAGTAATGCGCACGGTGAGCCGCTGGGAGTTGAACAAGCTTCATATTCAACGTATCGCCGAGTTGCTTGAGCTTGCGGCATCTGTAGAACAACAAAATGACACGACAGAAGTCGAGCGCATCTCGGTGAAGTATTCGGAAAAACAACGCATCGAGTTTGAACGCGGTCAGGCTTACTTGCTGACAGGGAAAAGCGGCACAGGCAAAACCCACCTCGCCAATTGCATTACGCGGCAAAACACCGACAGCAAGCTCGATATTCAAATCAACGAGACACCACTTGATGACGTCAATTACAACGTCTGGCGTAATAGCGTGCTCATGGTCGACAAAACCAGTTCGTTCGTCGAAGGCACCATCATCGACAACTTGACTTGTTTCCGCCCGAGCTTAAATAACACGGCATTTGCGCTTTGCGAAACCATGAACATGAAAGCACAAATCGATGCCCTTCCCGCTGGTTTTTACACCGAGCTTAAAGGACATTTACGCAACCCATTCTCGCGCCAAGTCGCTTATGCCTTGTTGTTAGTGCGTGCCTTACTCGCGAACAAACGTGTGTTGATCTTCGACGACATCGACTGTGTTTATGATGACGACTTTGCTCGATTGGTTTTGACCAGCACCGCCTATCGCGCCAACGACAAAATCCTCATCATCGTCAGCAACAAGATGGACAAACTCAATCATCGCCTCAAACGCGTCAAACTTACCGGAGGTGACCAATGAGTATTTTGGTTGATTTTAATAATGTCCCTCAGCGCTTGTTGGACTTTGAGGCTCGCAGTTATGACGAGCGATACAATGAGTCACCTTTGATTCGTGGTTTAGCTTACACCCTCATAGCGCTTGAATGGGAAGGCACACCTTCTATCCTCAGCGACGCTTTTATCCCTAAACCAAAAGACAGCGACAGTTTTATCGCTACGATTGAACGCCTTGGTTACCGTTGTGACGTCACCAAACTAAAAACGTTGGAGCACATCGAGGGGCATCCTCATCCTTGTTTTATCGAGATAGAAAACCTCACTGCGATTTTCTTGGGCACTAAAGACGGCAAACTGATCCTGTTTGATTACACAAATAACAACACCATTGAATACCCGCTCTGCAAGAAGCCGTGCTTGTTGGTCTCGATCAGCGAATACTCCCGCTTATTCCGAGAACCGCCACCTGAATCTCAAGACCGCAGTAACTGGATTAAATACGCGTTTTATCGCTACAACAATGAACTCAAAAGCCTGATTATTCTCAGCTTCGTGGTCAGCATTCTCGGCGCACTCCAGCCCTTTTTTATTATGAGTGTGTACAACTTCGCCTTAACCTCTAGCTCGCAAGCCACGCTTTATTGGCTCACGTTATTTGCTGTGATTGTTGGGTTCTCGGAATACTTTTTCAAGAAAATGCGGGTCAACATCATCGCCACATCAGGAAAGGATTTGGCGGTGCATATTTCTCAAAACGTAATATCCAAACTGTTGTGGCTTCCTTATTCGATGACATCTACCGCTGGTGTCTCTTCTCAGTTAGCACGATTGAAGGACATCGACACTTTCCGCCGTTTGGTAACCGCAGAGTCAACATTAAGCTACTTCGACATGCCGTTTGTTATCGTATTCATTATTGCCATTGCTCTTATGTCTGGTACCGCAGCGCTAGTCGTTATGGCGGGGTTGATTCTAATGTTGGTGTTCTGTGTTTATTCTCGTTACATCTACTCGCAAGCCACGTCCAAGAGCTCTCGCGCCAACGCCATGGTTTCTTACCAATGGAATGAGATTCTTCGTGGTATAAAAACCATCCAAGGCTTGCCATTATTGCGTGTTATCCAGTCCCGCTTTAGCGCATCGCATTTACAAAGCACCAACGATGCAGAACATGTTTCAGTGACTAATAGCAGGGTTCAGGCAGCAGGCGGGAGTTTGATTCAGGTTATTGGTACCGCAAGTATCGTCGCGGCCGTTATCGGCGTGATGGACGGCACCTCCGATGCAGGTGCAATGCTTGCTACCGTAATTTTAGTCTGGAAGGCGTTGGGGCCTATTATGGGCATCTACAACTCTATTTCTAAGTTCCAATCCATTAAGGCGTCTTCTGCGCAAATCAACAACCTTATGGCGATGAATGACGATAAGCTAACGTTAGAGAAAAGCCCCCCTATTCGCCTATTTCAAGGTAGTATCGTCGGCTCTGGTGTGAGCCATCGTTATAGTGGTGCGGCAACAGGCTTAACTAATCTTGGTTTTAAAATTCCACCGGGCGCAAAAGTTGTGATTTGTGGACCAACAGGTTGCGGTAAAACGACGCTCATTTCTATTATCGCTGGGCTAGAGGAACGCTATCAAGGCTCAGTTTCGGTGGACGGTTATAACATCAAACAATTCAACAGTTACCGCTATCGAACCTCGATTAACTACATCCCGTTTAACCTGCATATTTTTGAAGGCTCCTTGGAGACTAACTTCATCTTGCATAATGGGTTAATCCCAACAGAAAAAATGCGTGAAATGGTGAGTTTCTTTGAGCTCGATACATGGTTGCCACAAGGCCTGGACACTCAATTGAGCGTTGATATCTGTAAAAGTTTACCAAATGGTATTCAACAAAGACTGCGGCTCGCATTAGGGCTAGGTAACTGCGAACAATCTTTGATTATCATTGACGAGCCATTTAATGGTGCTGAGCAAGAAAACTCGCACTACTTCAAGCGGTTATTCAGCGACAAACTACTCAATAAGACCGTTATTTTCTCAACGAATGATTCGGGCATGATCTCTACATCCAACATGAGCTTAGTCTTGGAGCCAGATGGCAACCTGAAATATTTCGGGTTAACCGATAAGTACTTAAAAAGTCTAAGTTAAGTTCGGAATGTGGTGTGGTTCATCATTCATAATTGAGCACGGTCATTGACAAAAATGTAAACGATGAGACTATTTACTCTGTAAGCGCGTACACTAAGGAATCCGATGTATACATTTGTTGCAGACAAATTGGATGTGGTTTATTTATCAACGATACCAGAAAACTACCAGTTACAAGACTTTGACGTGCCTGAAGAAGAACTCGAAATTCGTGAAATTGTAGAGGTATGGTATGAGTGTGCGTTTCTTCCTGACTTTAACCTTCAACACATCGACATCGAAAACAAAACCGCATTAGTCGAGACACAAGCGCAAGTCGTAAACAACTACACAAGTACGCTCGCTTTTTTACTCAAAAGTCGTACTTATCGCGCAGCACTTAACCGATTATTGAGTGTATGGAGATTGGAGGCAGCAGCTAAAGCACAGCTTGAGCTGCTGTTACTTACGGAAGAACAGAGTAGCAAGCCAGTAAATTAATCGGCTAGGATAAGGGGCTAAAAATCTTAAACCCAACCATCGAATCGGAGACGTTTCTGCACGCGTTCAACCGCCTCTATCTGCATCTGACGAACACGCTCGTTAGACACGTTTAACAACAGGCCTATTTCCGACAAGGTTTTCACTCTCTGGTCAAATAATCCGAATCGATGGATTAAGACTTTCTGCAACTTAGTTGGCAAGGTTTTAATAATATTTTCAATAGCTTGAGTAAAGCACTGGTTTTCACAGTCTTGTTGTGGATCTGGCGTATACTCACTTTCACACAGTTCAAGAACAAATGGAACACGATGAAGGTCCGCAGTGGTCGATACATCAATAAAACCACTAAGAGCAACAAGTTCATCTATACGCTCTGCTTTCACCCCTGAGCAGCGTGAGAGTTCAGAAATAGACAACTCCTTGCTCTCACTTTTTGACGCATCGAGCTTTTTTAAAGCCAGGCTATTTATCTCTTTGCACACATGAGCAGGTAAACGTACCGTGCGGCCATTGTTCATTAATGCCGCTTCTATATTCTCGCGAATCCACCATACCGCATAAGTAGAAAAACGGTAGCCTGGCTCAGGATCGAACTTATCGACCGCTTTTATCAAACCAATGTTACCTTCTTCTATTAAATCGAGCAGAGTAAAGTTATTGCCTGGCCGTTTGAGGTAGCCTTTTGCGATTTTCACAACAAGTCGAAGATTAGACTCAATCAACATTTCGCGCGCTTCTTCATCACCAGCTCGATTAAGTTTGGCGTAATGCAACTCCTCTTCACGAGACAACAAATCAATCCCCACAATATCTTTGAGATAGTGAGCATAAGGGTCTTTCCCAACTGACAACGATTCTTTCATTGACAGTTCATCCGTGACAGCTCGGAACCTAGCAAAGCATTCGTTGTTCATTCCCCGTCCTTCTCAAGCCAACTTATTTCTTATCTTCTTTAATTGTTTTTGTACAACACCGTATGCATCATGCTTTATATGCATTACTTTACACTGAGTGTAGACAGGGGTTCTGATCTTTACCAAGAAATCGCTTATCACTTTAAAACAATTACTGCTTCTATGATAAAAACGTGAGCAGGTGGGGGGTTATATATATGAAAGTGCGAATATTTGTACGCAAATTGGCCTCAAAGAAAACAACGCAACGTAATCGTCAACGCTTACCACGTTACTCTGACTAAACCTTTGAGGCTTGAGGATGGTTTGAAGTATCAGTTGAATTAGCGAGACCTAATTCACTTGACGAAGCGCAGGTTGAAGCTGACAGTCTGTTATAACTTGGAAAACTGCACGATTCTTTCCTTCAGACTTACCTTGATACATCAAGTCGTCAGCATCTTGCAAGCTCACGATGTGGGTAAACTCAGGATAGTAAGCACAGCCCAAACTGATACTCAAATGAATTGCTTGTCCGCCCAGTATAACAGGCTGATCGTAAACGGCTTTACAAAGCATATTGGCAAAATTGAGCGCTTCTCGCTCTGACAGAGACGACGTAACGAGTGCGAACTCTTCTCCTCCAATTCTCGCCAATGTCATTCGGTCATCAGTCATCGACTTAGCGGCTTCTGCGATGGCAACTATTGCTCGGTCTCCAGCAAGGTGGCCATATCGATCATTGATTGATTTAAAATCATCAATATCAAACACCATCACCGTTAAGTTTCGCTTCAAATGATTCAGTAGCGCCAATTGCTCAATCAGGTGTCTACGGTTGTATAGCTTTGTGAGAGAATCCGTCAACGTCATCTCCAGCAATTGCTGATTGGCAATCGTTAATTGCCTTGTCCGAAGAGCAACCATACGTTTGAGAGCAAAAATATGATAAAGCGTTGCGACCGCCATAATGAAAATAGCAATAGGGAAAAGATAAAGTGGATAAACCGTTTTCACCACACTCCAACGGGTGAGGATCCGCTCACGATCCGTATCGATGACTTTTTCAAACGCTCGTGATACCTCTAAAATGGAAGTTGCACTGTGCATTCCTGCTGCAATCCGAAGATCTTTACTATATAAGCTAATTGTCGGGACAAACATACCCGCTCCCGGCGTGGTTGCCATATAAAAGTTAGCAACTTGCAGGTCTGCAACAAAGTACAGCACCTTTTTATCGACGGCGGCTTGTATCATCGAATCATTGTTAATGTATTCTGCGATAGGTGCATTCGGATAATTCGTCTGAACAAACTCAGACTCGTAACTTCCTTTAACAACGCCAATTGGCAGCGTCATTTCGCCAGTTAAAACACTCCTGATATCAACCGAAAGTACATCTTTATTTACGTACAATTTGGTTTGGATAGGCATTATGACTGCGCCAAAGTCCATATACTTCGCTCTTTCGGGCGAGTAGACAAGTCCTCCGTGAAAGTCAGCCTTACCCTCTTTTACGGCTTGCAAAGAAGCATCCCAATCCAAAAGGAGAAACTGAACGTCGATTTGGTTGTTCGCCGCGTACTCTTTCCAAAAGTCGATTAAAATACCTTTAGGTTCACCATCTGGGCTAAGGTAAGAGAACGGCTTCCACGCTTTGGAGTTAGCAACAATTAAAGAATGAGACTCTGACTTGTGTGCATGCGCCATCGGACAAATGGACAGCCACAGTAGTAATAAAGAAGCACACGCTTTTTTACATTTGCAACCATAAGTACCATAACTCGTCGATGACATACCTACTTCTCACCAGTCTTTTTAAACCATAATCTCGGCTGTTTGATTAGACTAAAGATATAGTAGAGTTGCATAATACAGGAAGTGACGCTTATTGATATGAATCTAACTTAGTAAGTTTTAGTACTTAATTAGTACTTTCAACGCCTGGTTCGCTGAA
>NZ_JAWOTB010000048.1:52581-240569 GCF_033338655.1 Vibrio sp. Vb1729
GCAGTTGAAGCAGTTGAAGCAGTTGAAGCAGTTGAAGCAGTTGAAGCAGTTGAAGCAGTTGAAGCAGTTGAAGCAGTTGAAGCAGTACATGATAAATTAGGAAAACTTATCTGGTACTAAAAAATTGAATATCATCAGTTTTGCAAACACCTAGTACCAATAAAAAAGCCCTATTCAAAATCCACCTTGGGGAGAACTTTGAATAGGGCTCTTTGCCTCTATGCTTCATTTTACGGCTGAAGCTACCTTTACCTTTTTTCGCTTTAACGACTCGTGTTTGGAACAGCTGACTGGTAACAACCGCTTTTAACGCGTTGTCTTTGATTTCACCTCTGCCGAAGTCGGTCTCATGTTGTGAGCCACTCGGTTGAGGACTGATTTTACGCTTTGCCATAAATCCTCCTTAATGGTCGAACCAGATTGGACAATAATTATATAAATAAGTCAAATTTATAGATTTAGTTGAATTTTATGCTAAAAAACTTCACATCACCGTCATTTATTTGAAATTTAATCAAAAACATGCTGGTTAAATAGTGACTAAATACAAATATTTGTCCATAAAGCACTAATATATGTTGACTCTTCGTGGAATTAACCTAGACTCAAACACGGCTAGAAAGAAAGTTCTTTGTTTTCACATTTCGTTGGATTACTTGTAACCCGTCGTCCTGTGGTACGCAATAGCAATTTATTTTTCCACGCTATAAGCGCCGTTGAGGCGAAAGATTACATTATTTAGATATTTAGGAAATAGACATGTCTAACACAGCTACTGGCACAGTTAAGTGGTTCAACGAAACTAAAGGCTTCGGTTTCATTCAACAAGAAAACGGTCCTGACGTATTTGCTCACTTCTCTGCAATCACTGGTGACGGCTTCCGTACTCTAGTTGAAGGCCAGAAAGTAGAATTTGTTATCTCTCAAGGTCAAAAAGGCCCTCAAGCAGAGCAAATCAAAGTACTTTAATTCTTAAAGAATTTGATACGATAGCCAGCTTTTAAAGCTGGCTATTTTTTTGCCTAAAACTTATTTTGCCAACAAAACGATATAAATCTATGGCTCTTAAACCAACCATTTACAAATTTCGTATCGCCATTTCCGATATGAATAATGACTATTACGATTCTAAAAATCTAACTATCGCCCTTCATCCTTCTGAAAAGCCGCAACGAATGTTGGCTCGCATTCTAGCTTACTGTTTAAATGCTCAAAGCAATCTGGAGTTTACAAAAGGACTCTCTACGATTGAAGAGCCTGATTTATGGCATGTTGGCGATGATCAAAGCATTACTCACTGGATTGAAATTGGCGAACCAGAACCAGACAGAATTAAGAAAGCTTCTCGCCTCGCAAAGCATGTAAAAGTTTACACTTATAACACCAAAGCGGCTGTCTGGTGGGACAAAATGTCAGGAAAGTTCTCAATGCTTCCCGTCAACGTAGAGAGCTTTGACTATGACGCTATCGACTTGATTTGTCAGCACCTTGACCGAGGTACTAGCCTTTCTGTTATGATTACTGGCAGCTCAATTTTTGTTGATATCAATGATCAACATATCGAAGTAACGGTGAAGGAACTAAAAAACCATGACGTCTCTTAGTGAACTGAGTCAAGAGATGGGATTTGAAGAAATCCCCTTTGTTAAAGAACATAAAGCAGCAAAGCGACGTTGGTTAAAAGAACAGTCACAACTATTTACAAAAGTTTGTGAGAACAAACCCACAACAGCACCTACTCTTCACCTGCTTGGCCTTTTGACCAAATCACATATTGAAGCAAGTGCTAACTACGAGCAACATGCTCACTCTACCCAGCGTATGCAGCAAGTTCTGACTGACTCCTTGGGTAATGAGCACGCGGATAAGTTTACTAACCAATCTGCTGAAGACCTAATCTTAGTCACCCACCTTTGGTTATACACGCAAGGCTATTTAAATATGGATTTCAGCTTGGCGCACGATCATGCCGAGCAGACTCAAAATACATTGCAGCACGAGCTTGTCATGAAACGCATGGACGTTGATGCATTCAGAACCGAACTCATGCAAAGTTTTTATCAAGGTAAAGAGGCCCGTCCGGCTTCAGCAAGTGGCTTTTGGGGTTGGTTTAAACGTCTATTTTCCATATAAAATACATGGTTTTATCCATTTCAAACAACTGATAGACTTCACGCTCAGTGCAACAAGCATCATGATTGCATTCTTAAAGGACAATTACCCAATGAACATCAAGGGATCATTATGAAGTTTATCCGTTGGATTTTAGGCAAGGTTATCTTATTGCTGAACGTGGTGTTCTCACCTCGTGGTATTAAGCGCACCGCAGAAGAACAGCAACGTATTGATGAAAAAGCGAAACAATACGCACTTTACCAATTTGAAGCCTGCCCTTTTTGCGTAAAGGTCCGCCGTGCAATGAAGCGTCAATCGGTGAACATTGAGCTACGTGATGCAAAAAATAACCCGACTCATCGAGCTGAACTAGAGCAAGGTGGTGGGCGAGTTAAAGTCCCTTGTCTTCGTATCGAAAAAGATGGCGAGACACAGTGGTTATACGAGTCATCTGACATCGTCGCTTACGTTGAAAAAGAATTTGCCTAAGTTCCCCCTATGAACATTGGCGGATGTAAAAGAGGCACCTAACGGTGCCTCTTTTCTATTTTTTCTAGCTAAATGTTGCCGTGCGAGCTTTCCTTATTCAGTCTTCTTACTCAACTCCGAACTTAAACTCCACTAAGCAAATAACGGGTATGCGAGAACAACACAACGAAGATTACCGCCCAACGTCTGCGTTATTCATCCACGATCAATGTTAGCTCTACGCGCCGATTGCAAGCTTTACCACTTGCTGTCGCATTGCTGCACTTCGGTACATACTCTCCGAAGCCTCTAGAAAACACTCGTTGACGTGGAATACTCGTCGCCAATAGTTGTTTTTCTACTTCACGAGCTCGCTTTTCAGATAGCGTGTCGTTGAAACTTTCAGCTCCCGTACTATCCGCATGACCATCAATCACGACATCAACATCAGTTCTTCCAGCCAGATAGTGACCAATGTTTCGAATCCAATCTTGAGATTGAGCAGATAACCGTGCAGAGCCCGTTTGAAAATGCACATGCTCTTTCAAACGTATCATCAGGTGACCACCACTGAGCGTCTCGTGAGGAATGTTATGCCTGCTCAGGAACATTTCCAGAGAGGTCACGTTTTGCGACTTTTTTACTGACGCCCTCGCCGTTTGATATGAACGAGGGGAAGAAGCCACATTGGATGCGCTCGGGTATCCCCATTCTGGGTGTCTCAGCTCAGTGTTTGATTTAGGAGCTGTATCTAAAATGTTCCCACCTGGGACCATATCTTGATCGAGGCTACTGCACCCGGCCAGAATGCCACAAACAATTAAAAACCAATGCTTCATACCATTACCAACGTAGAAAAACTCTTGTTCATTGTGTCGACAAAACACGCCGAATCTTTAGCGCTTTTGTCCACCGATTGGTTTGTCTATGCAGCGTTCATGCCACTGGAGTCAATGCAAAATCATCTCTCAAATAAAAAGCAACACTAAAATACCCTACCCTTACAGCCCATACGTCAGGCAAAGTCTGTTACCAATGGTCTCACTTTATTGTTATTTAATGGTTTTAGTCACTATCGTTAACCGATAAACTAACGCAAATTTCTCATTTAGAGCACTACTATGTTAAAAACCATATCGAAAGGCTTTGCTGTTGTTGTTGCCGTAATGGCTTTGTCGGCATGCGATAGCGGCAAGAGTCAGCCTCAGCAAGGCAAACAATACGAAGTTTTGCCAGTATCCCTTGAAGAATATGATTTAGCTCCCCTGACTGAAGCATTCTCTTTAACTTGTGGCCACTGCCGCTCAATGGAAGAGTTTGTCCCTCAAATTGAATCATTGACCGATCAAAGCGTTGAAAAAATGCATGTAACGTTCAATGAAAGTGCACAAGTGAGCGCCATCATCTTTTATACTGCCGTAATGCAGCTTGAATCAACACCAGATAAAGCGTTTATGGCAGATCTTTTTACTGCTGTGCAAATGGGTGCCGATGCAACGGCTGAGGAACGCCAAATCGCTGTTGAGAAAGCCTTTGAGTCTCGCAACCTTATCAGCCCTTACCATTTAGATGAAGCACAGCAAAAAGCGCTGTTTGAGTACATCACTAAGGCAGAAGCGATCACCACGCGAGGCCAAATTAACTCCGTTCCAGCCTTTATCGTAAACGGAAAATATCAAGTAATTACTGGTGGTCATGACAGCGTTGAAGCCATGGCAGAAACCATCAACTTTTTGCTAAAACAACCTAAATAGACAAGGAGATTACGTGTCTAAATTTTTGTTTCCTCTTATTATTTTTATTTTGGCGGGCTTTTTCATTTACCGTACTTGGACAAACCATAAAGTAGCAGATGAAAACTTTGCCAAAGGCCAAGCATTCTTACTAGAAAATGCGAAAAAAGAAGGCGTCATCACAACAGAAAGTGGCCTTCAATACATGGTTCTTGAAAAAGGCGAAGGTGAGGTTCACCCAACGGCAACAAGTAAAGTAAAAGTACACTACCACGGCACCTTGATTGATGGCACGGTATTCGATAGCTCTGTTAATCGTGGTGAGCCGATTTCATTTGGTCTTAACCAAGTCATTAAAGGCTGGCAAGAAGGTCTACAATACATGGTAGAAGGTGAGAAAATCCGCCTTTTCGTACCAAGCACGCTTGGCTATGGTAAGAGTGGCTCTGGCCCAATTCCACCAGCAAGTGTTTTGATCTTTGATGTTGAACTGCTAGAAATTCAATAAATCTAGAAAGCTTTGTCTTAAAGCCAAAGTATCAAAACCAAAAACGCCGCGAACCACGCGGCGTTTTCTGTTTTAAGAAAGGTTAAAAACCAATATAGTGATCCGAAAGCAATGCAATGAACAACGCCAAAAGATGATAGATAGAGAATTTAAACGTCTCCATCGCGGTATTTGGCTCTGGTGCATATTTTAGCTTCCATGCATGGTACATAAAGCCAGCATTGAGGAGTAGCGAGGCAAAAAGATACACCACGCCGACCATACCAACCAAAACCGGTAGGACACAAACCAAAGTCAATAGCACCGTATACAACAGAATAGAAGTTTTGGTGTACTCAATGCCGTGTGTCACTGGCAGCATGGGAATATCTACCTTGCGGTAATCCTCGACACGATGAATAGCCAGAGCCCAAAAATGTGGTGGCGTCCAGATAAAAATGATCATCACGAGCAGCCAAGCATTCGCATGTAATTGCCCTGTTACAGCAGTCCAACCGAGAAGAGGCGGCATCGCACCGGCAATCCCTGCAATGACGATATTTTGGGGCGTAGCACGTTTGAGGTACATTGTGTATACCATCGCATAGCCGAGCAAACTCATCAAAGTCAACCATGCCGTCAGCGGGTTGACTATCGCATAGAGAAGTACAAACCCTAAGACACCTAAAACTGTAGCGAAGGCTATCACCGATGATGGCTTAGTCTCACCCGATGGCAATGGTCGTTTGTGTGTGCGTGCCATTCTCGCATCAATTCGGCGGTCAATTAGATGATTAAACGCTGCCGCAGACCCTGCCATCAGACCAATCCCCGTTAGGCCAACTACCGCCTGCAACCAGGGGAAATCATCAACCGGGGCTAAGCTCATCCCTACTACTGCCGTCACCAACATTAACGCCACCACTTTAGGTTTCGTTAACTTCAAATAAACGGAACTTAGTCGCTTTCGCCCATTTAACGACAGCGCGATTTCTTTACTCATAGCGAACTCCTTTCGCGGTGTAATTCCAAGCCGTTTTACCCTGCCACAAGTAAAACTGGCTAACACAAACGAGACTCAACATAACAGCGGCACCAAGGTTGTGCGCCACTGCGACATAGATAGGAAGTTGAAATACTACGTTGCTTACACCCAGCATAATTTGGCACACCAGAGTGAATAACAACCACCCTCCGATTCTCTGTGAATGATGAGAATCTTGCCTCATAAGCCCAATACTATAAGCCAATACCACGGTGGCGGTAACAATAGCGCCTATACGATGAGTGACGTGTATAGTCATTCTTGCCGGATACTCCAAAACACCAAATTCATAATTCTCGAATCCAGTTTGCCAGAAAGAAAACGCTTCTTTCCATGAGAGATGGCTCATCCAGTCTCCCTCACAAATCGGCAGTGTGGTACACATCAGCGCAGCATAATTTGACGAAGTCCATCCTCCAAGGAGCACTTGCACCAAAACAACCAGGAAAACCAACAATGAAAAGCCTCTCAGAGAGCTAGAAGATGGAGAGAAATAGAGATTGTTTTGCGCTTTTAATTGGCAGTAAAAAATCGCCTGTAACGCCAATAAAACAAAACCACCGAGCAAGTGAAGCATCACGATGACGGGCATTAATTTAAGAGTAACTGTCCACATTCCCAAAAGTGCCTGCCCAATCACCAATACGCTTAGCAACATCGGAATGGTTGAATTTACACGCTCAGACCTTACTGATATCGCTGCCATCGCAAAAATGACTAAACCTAACGTTCCCGCAAAATAGCGATGAATCATCTCAAGCCATGCTTTCTCATGCTCTACTGCCCGCTCGGGGAAGTTCAGGTTAGCACGTATGACGTCTTCTTCTTGATGCGGCACAGAAAAGTGCCCATAACAACCAGGCCAATCCGGGCAACCTAACCCTGCATCTGAAAGGCGAGTATATGCCCCTAACATGATCACCACGAGAGTTAGCAGCAAACTGAATCTAACCAACTGAATTAATTTCATATGCACTTCCTCTAACCGACTCGTGACAGTTTTAAGAGCTTGCGTAAGTCCGCCAACATACCTTTATTCAATAGGACTAAGTCCTCATTTGGTTTCGGCGAGTAAGACATCACCAGTTGCCCAAGAGGATCAACGATCAACATTTGCCCAGGTTTCACTTTTGCGGTAACCAATTCATTCATTTGCATCGCTAACATCGATACTTCTATGGGATCTGAATGCTCAGTCTGCCAAACGACTGGCACTACTCGCTCTTGATACTTACCTAAAGCAACATGGCTTTGCTGAAGCAGGTAAAGCTGCTGTTTACACTGTTCAGTGCATTCGTTAGGCAATACATAAGCGAGTTGCCAACCATGGTCTTTGAGAGGTGACTCTTGACCAAGTTGCTCTAACGTCGTGTATGGTTCGACTAACTCGCCTCTATTGGTCACTCCGCTTTGATACCACCCTTGTGTGAGAATGACTTTTGCAATGACAGCGGGAAGCGCGAACGTACAAACCAGCGCAATCAACATTAGTCGTCCTTTGGTTACTTTAGATGTCATGCTTCACCTCCATGTGACGCAACTTTTTTTGCCAACGAACAAAAACAATTAAAGTCAGTAATAAGAAAACACCTGCCATCGAAAACCATTGAATCGAATAGCCAAAATGTTTGGCACTATTGAGTGGCAATGGATTCCAAGGAAAGTCATAGGGCCAACGAGTTAAATTGTCTGGCTGCAAGACTGCGGGCATAAGTTCAATATTCAGTAGCTGATTCAATTGCGCGATGTTTAGGTTTTGCACGCGAATAACATCGCCAACTTCCGGCATTAACTCTGAACTCAGTGGATTAGTAGATTTTCGGTACAGGCGTCCTGTGATGAAAGTCGAATTATCGAGTTTGGTGACCGTTGGTAACATTGAGCGTTCTGCTCTTCCCTCGACAAAACCAAGCTCCAATAACGCATAGGCACTAGGCTCATCGATCGTCAATACAATCTGAAATGCTAAATATCCCACACTGCCTTGATGCGTTTGGTTGTCTAACAAAATTACGGGAAACGCCTGAGGAACAACATTAACTTCCACTTTTTTCCCGAGGATACTTTCCTCGCGCCAGTCATTGTCTTCAAGAACGACGCTTAGTGCTTGGTACGCACTATCCGCACGCGCGAGAATGGCTTGTTCCAATGCTTGTTTTTCTTGCCCTCTCTCAAACTGCCAAAAACCCAGTTTGACCAAAAGAGAAAACACAACCACAGTTAAACCAACTGCAACCCAAAACCGTTTCGATAGCCATAATTGTCTTGATAACAACAATGATGAAACCGGAGGTGCCATGTCCACCGTATTTCTATTCAAACTGACGCTTGTCCTTTTGCTGCTTTTCATTATCTTCAACCTCGCAAAAGCGCTTATCGAAATGGTTCGTGAAGACCCAGATAATCCTGAAAAAAGAGACAAACCCATGAGTCATTACTTAGGCCGTCGAGTCATGTTCTCCGCTTTGGTGGTCGTCCTTTTGCTTATTGCGCTCAGCTCGGGTTGGCTAGCACCAAACCCTCGCCCTTATTAGTCGAACCAAGAGTTCACACTGCGCCTAAAGTACGTAAACAAACACAAACAGACATAACCAAACCACATCCACGAAATGCCAATACCAGCTGCCGGCTTGAAAGGCAAAATGGTTCTTTGGCGAAAAGTGATCTTTAGCGATTCTGAACAGCAGCACGATCAAGAAGATAGTCCCAAGACAAACGTGTAAACCGTGGAACCCCGTCAACATGAAGAACGTGTTACCGTAAATACCGGACTGCAACGTGAGCCCTATGTCTTGATAAGCATGAACATACTCAACCGCTTGGTAATATAGGAAAAAGCCAGCAAGTACGATGGTTATCTCTAACCAAACAATCAGTGCCGTTCTTTTGTCTTGTTCAAGGCTTATATGCGCCATATGTAGCGTAATAGACGACAATAGCAGCAAGATAGTATTGGTAAGGGGTATGCCCTGCCACGGCATAGCTTGTGTTGTTTCTCCCCCCGGTGTCAGTGTGAGTGGCCACATCGCTTCGAAGGTTGGCCACAGGACTTCGTTGGTCATGAAGTTATTATCTGCCCCACCTAACCAAGGCACAGAAATCATTCTGGCGTAAAACAAGGCACCAAAAAAGGCACCAAAAAACATCACTTCAGAAAAGATAAACCAGCTCATTCCTTGGCGAAAAGAACGAGTAATTTGCGAGCTGTATTTTCCACTCAGTGATTCAGTAATCACATTACTAAACCAACCAGCCAACATGTAAAGCAAGAACAAGAAGCCCACCGCTAGCACAATGCCACCAATGGTTCCCACTGCACCGTCACTTTGTGTCCCCTGGACGGTCATGCCCGCGCCAACAGCAACCAAAAACAGAGCAAATGCACCGATGATCGGCCAGCTACTTTGAGCGGGAACATAATATGTTCCTGGCTTGTTACTCATAATTTCTCTCCTTACTGACCAACCTTGGTCTGTCTCTCTCTCCCTGAGTGGCTAAGAGCCTGTAGGAGGGGGAAGTTTATAGAGTGTGTAAGACAGCGTTAACGTGTGTATAGACTCCGGCAAGTCCGGTTCGATATAAAAAATCAACGGCATTTGAGCTTGCTGTTTACCATCCAGAGGCTGCTGGTTAAAACAAAAACACTCAATCTTATTGAAGTAAGCAGCCCCAGTCCCGGGAGAAACAGAAGGAACGGCTTGCCCCACCAACTTCTGCCCGCTTTCATTAAATGCAAGGTATTCGGTTTGTACGACTTCACCTGGGTGAACATCCATCGAAATCACTTTGGGTCTAAACTCCCAAGGCATATCTGGGCTGACATGCGCCATAAACTCCACGCGAATAGTTCGGCTCATGTCCGGTTGCATACCTGTCGGTTGAATGGCGGCCACTTCACTTGTCTTTCCATTGATTCCCAGTGCGTCGCACATCACGTCATAAAGTGGGACCAGTGCATAGCCGAAGCCAAACATTAACAGGGTCGCCAAAAGCAACTTCACTGTGAGCTTCTTGTTTGATGGATTCGGTTTCATGTCACTCACCCCACTCTTTGCTAGTCAATCTTAGGCGGTGTAGTAAACGTATGATGCGGCGCAGGGCTTGGCACTGTCCACTCTAAGCCTTCCGCACGTTCCCACGGTTTTGCAGAAGCCTTCTCCCCGCTACGAATACACTTGATCACCAACCATAAGAAGATCAGTTGTGACAACCCGAATGCAAACCCACCAATTGATACTATTTGATTAACATCAGCAAACTGAATGGCGTAATCCGGTATGCGTCTTGGCATGCCCGCTAAGCCTAGGAAGTGCATTGGGAAAAACAGGACATTGACGGAAATAATTGAGCACCAGAAATGCCATAAACTCAGCTTGTGGTCGTACATATTGCCCGTCCACTTAGGTAGCCAGTAGTATGCCGCTGCCATGATCGAGAATACCGCACCAGATACCAACACATAATGGAAATGGGCAACCACGAAGTAAGTGTCATGATATTGAAAATCCGCCGGCACAATCGCCAACATCAGTCCCGAGAAGCCGCCAATAGTAAAAAGCACAATAAAGGCAATGGCAAACAACATTGGCGTTTCAAATGTCAGAGCTCCACGCCACATGGTGGCAACCCAGTTAAAGACTTTAACTCCCGTTGGTACCGCAATCAGCATAGTGCAATACATAAAGAAGAGCTCAGCAAAAACTGGCATCCCCGTGGTAAACATGTGGTGCGCCCACACAAGGAAAGATAACAATGCAATGCTGCACGTCGCGTAAACCATCGAATGATAACCAAACAGCTTCTTACCACTGAAAGCAGGCAGAATGGCGGAGATGATTCCAAACGACGGTAAAATCATGATGTACACTTCTGGGTGACCAAAGAACCAAAAGATGTGTTGGAACATTACCGGGTCACCACCACCAGCTGCGTCAAAGAAGCTAGTCCCGAAATATTTGTCAGTAAGAACCATGGTCACCGCACCCGCTAATACCGGCATAACCGCGATCAACAAGAAAGCGGTAATTAACCAAGTCCAAACAAACATTGGTAACTTGAACCAAGTCATTTCCGGAGCTCGCATATTTACGATCGTCACGATAACGTTGATCGCGCCCATAATGGAGCTGATACCCATGATATGAACAGAGAATACAAACAGCGCAGTGCTATCCGGGCCATAAGTCGTGGACAGCGGAGCATAAAACGTCCAACCAAAATCAGGACCGCCACCAGGTAAAAACAACGAGCTCAACAAAATAAGAAATGCAAAAGGTAAGATCCAAAAGCTCAAGTTGTTCATACGCGGCAGCGCCATATCTGGAGCGCCGATCATCATCGGGATCATCCAGTTAGCAAGACCCGTAAATGCTGGCATCACCGCACCAAATACCATTACTAAACCGTGTACCGTGGTCATTTGATTAAAAAACTGCGGATCGACTAGCTGTAGCCCTGGCTGGAACAGTTCGGCACGAATGATCATAGCCATCGCACCACCTGTTAGAAACATCGCAAAGCTAAACCAAAGGTAGAGGGTGCCTATGTCTTTATGGCTTGTAGAATACAACCAACGAGTGATGCCCTGGGGTGCATGATGCTCGTGACCATCATCAATCGCAATCGTACTGTTCGCACTGGCTTCTGCTGGCGCAGACTTCACTGCCTTATCTATTGGCTTACTCATATTTCCTCCTTAGCACTGCCTTGTGCCTTAAAGGCATTCACATCGGATGCTTGCACTGTATCGCCAGTATCGTTGCCCCATGCATTTCGTTGATATGTGATAACCGCGCCAATTTCTTTGTCACTTAACTGATTAGAAAAAGCCTGCATTGCGGTGCCAGGGCGACCGTTGACAATAATATCTATGTGCTCTGTAACATCTCCGGTTGCAATAGGACTGCCTTTAATCGCGGGAAATGCACCCGGAATCCCCTCACCATTTGCCTGATGACACACAGCGCAACGCGCCGTGTATATCGATTCGCCTTGCGACATCAATTCGTCCATAGATAAGTCTTGAGAGAGCGCTTCTTGTGCCGCCGCTTTTTGAAGTGCGAGTTCTTGCTTCTTACTCGCTAGCCATTCATCGAACTTTTCTTCTTCCATCGCATGCACCACCACTGGCATAAATCCGTGTGCACGACCACATAGCTCCGCACATTGGCCGCGATATACGCCTGGCTCATCAATTCTTGTCCATGCTTCATTAATAAAACCTGGAATGGTGTCTTTCTTGACGGCAAAGTCCGGTACCCACCAAGAGTGAATGACATCATCAGAAGTCATCAAAAAACGCACTTTGCGATTCACAGGCAACACCAAAGGATTGTCTACTTCCAGTAAGTAATGTGCGCCTTTAGCTTCGATTCCATCAATTTGTTTTTGGCTGGTGGCAAGCAAACTAAAAAACTCAACATCTTCGCCAAAATAGCTGTAATGCCATTTCCATTGCGAGCCTGTGATCTTGACCGTGATATCCGATTGGCTTGTATCTTCCATTGCTACTAGAGTTTTTGTTGCGGGAATCGCCATAGCGACAAGAATGATGATGGGTATGACCGTCCAAATAATTTCCACTTTTGTACTTTCATGGAAATGTGCGGCAACTGCTCCTTTTGACTTGCGATGACGGAAGATGGAATAGAACATCACACCAAAAACAATCAAAGCAATTACACAGCAGATATAGAAAATCAGCATATGTAATTCATACACTTGCCCACTTATCTCTGTGACCCCTTTTGTCATGTTGTAGTCATTTTCCTTTGACCAACCAAAAGAGGAAAATGTGATTAAAATCACATTCAGTGATAAGGCTAGAGTAGTCGTTAATCTTTTCAAAAGATCTCTCCTCTGCTCAGCCGCTGCGCCTACGCGAGCTTCCTTGCGTCCCGATGCAAATATCGAACAACTTTACGAAAAATCACAAAAACTACGATTTCGACACGGTTTGTTATATTTATGTTAAAAGGCTAGTTATAGTTCCAAGGTTCTTCAAGAAATTAAATATGATTAAATTTTGTTCGGATAAGAAAAATTAATTCGGTTTATCGATTGCCCTCTTTGAAATGTAATTGAGAACCATTTACATTGATTTAAAAGAAAACATTGAGATACTTACCAAACGAAGTGTCCAAGAAAGTAGGCTCCACCTACTAAGGAATGACTGATATGACAGCACTAATTACTCAATGGCTAGAACGAGACCCTGATCCTAAGACTCGTGAAGAGCTACAACACCTCGTCGATACGAACAATGAACAAGAACTTACTGATCGCTTTGGCTCACGCCTTGCCTTTGGTACTGCAGGCTTACGTGGCAAAGTGGGCGCAGGTCCAAACCGAATGAACCGCTTGGTGATTCAAGAGACCGCCACTGGTTTAGGGCACTATTTGCTTGAGCAAGTCAAAGATGCCGCGAGTCGTGGTGTCGTTATTGGCTACGACGGTCGTCCCGATTCAAAACAATTCGCGCATGATACCGCATCCGTACTGACGGCCCTTGGTATCAAGGTTTACCTAACGTATGACGTTGCAGCAACCCCAATTGTTGCGTTTGGTGTCCGTACATTGAATGCTGCGGCCGCTGTTGTTGTTACTGCCAGCCACAATCCACCAGAATACAATGGCTTCAAAGTATATTGGGAAAATGGCGCACAGATTATTCCTCCACACGACTCTGGAATCGCAGCGAAAATTGATGACGCAACAACGAAGCCATTACCTTTAATGTCTCTCGATGATGCAAAACAGCACGGTTTGTTAGTTTGGTTGGAAGACGACTACTACCAAACTTACCGTAAGACAATGAATGAAAACGCGCTGCTTACTCCTGACAACAACACCGATATTTCTATCGCTTACACTGCGATGCATGGCGTTGGCGCGAATATGGCGGAAACGCTACTTGCCGACGCAGGCTTCCAAAAAGTGGCAAGTGTTAAGGAACAGCGCGAACCTGATGGAAGCTTCCCAACCGTCAACTTCCCAAACCCTGAAGAAGCCGGTGCAATGGACATGGTGATAGCATTAGGTAAGTCCGTAGATGCCGATATCGCTTGCGCGAACGATCCAGATGCAGACCGTTTTGCCGTGGCAGTTAAACGCCCAGATGGCGAGTATCAGATGTTAACCGGCGACCAAGTGGGTTCACTGTTTGGCGATTACTTGCTGGAACAGCAACCTAACGCTTTGGTTGGCAACACCATCGTATCCTCAAGAATGCTGAGCAGCATCGCTAAGGCACATGGCGCACAATACTATCAAACATTAACTGGCTTTAAATGGCTTACTAACGTTGCCATGGAACAAGAGACAGAAACCAACCCATTCTTGTTTGCTTATGAGGAAGCGCTCGGTTATACCGTGGGTAACAAGGTGTGGGATAAAGATGGTTTATCTGCAATCGTCGCGTTTTCACAGCTAACAGGCAAGCTTAAAGCGCAAGGCAAAACACTGTGGGATAAACTGGAAGAGCTGTACCGCGAGCACGGTTTCTACTTCAACGCACAACGCAGCATCGCTCTCGACCCGAACTCTCCACCAATCGGCGACAAACTCCGAGCCAATCCACCAACAGAGATTGCTGGTAAAAAAGTTGCAGTAACCGAAGATCTTAAAACATCGGTTCGCATGTTTGACGACGGCTCTGAAGAATCCATTGACTTACCAGCAAGTGACGTATTGATTTATCACCTAGAAGATCAATCACGCGTGATTGTTCGTCCTTCTGGTACTGAGCCAAAACTAAAATGTTACTACGAAGTCATCAACCTCTTCCCTGCGGATATGAGCTATGAACAAGCACAGCAAGCAGCAGAAGCGAAGATGAACGAACTTATCGACGCGCACCAGCAAAGTTTGTAAGTCAAAGAGAAACATAGATATTTGATACAACAAGAGGCGCAAATTCGCGCCTCTTTTTTGATTTTCACTAGAACAAGTCAAGCTAACCCGTGCTTTCCCTAGCCTACAATTTCCTTTTGTAGAAAGTACTTGTGGATGCCCTCTGCAGGATAGCCTGAGTACTGCCCCACTTTCTCAAAACCCAATTTGAGATAGAACTCAAGAGCTTGAAAGCTGTAGGTATCCAAATAAACATGGGTAACCCCATGAGGCTTTACTTTTTGTTCTAGCATCGACATTAATTGGCTACCGAGACCAGAGGTTCGACTTTCAGCGTCTACCCACAAAAACTCAACAAACACCGTATTTTTAAACATTTCGCCAGTCAAGCCACCCATGATCTTGCCATTCTCATCTTTTGCGAAACAGCCTACAGCATGCACTTCCCCTTCAGGTAAATGCAGTCGGTTATAAGATCGAATACCTTCACGAACAAAATCAAGGTCTGTTTGATCTGGATTTAAACAAAATTCAAGCTTCATATATCCTCTCCTTAGGAAACACCAATATCCTAAAACAAAAAGCCAGCAATTGCTGGCTTTCTGATGGAATATGATAACTTTACAAGGCGAAACTACTCAGCATCCACAACGCCAGAATAACAAACACTAACCCCATTAGTTTATGTTGATACGTGCGGAATTTTTCGTTCTCGAGCAGCCCTTTGCCCAATGTGCCTGCTAACCCAACAAGTAATAAATTGAATGACAAGCCAAGAACGTTCAACAATAACCCTAGCGCTAGCATCTGCTCACCGGAAGATGCCGTGATATTGCTTGAGACAAACTGCGGCAAAAACATTACAAAAAAGACCAAGGCTTTAGGGTTGAGCAAATTACTCATCAAAGCACGTTGATAATAAGTTGATGCCATTTTGTTTTGACCATCAAGCTCTGGAGCCGAAGATGCCTCAGCTCGTAAGCAGTCCCAACCCATTTTTAACAAGTAAGCGCCACCTAGTAGATGAAGGACTTTAAGGGCTATTGGGCTCATGGCAATCAGGGTAGATACTCCCATCGCAGCAAGCAAAGTAAGAATAACACCAGACGTCGCATTGCCTAAGCTAGCAAAAAGACCGACCTTCTTACCGTAACTCATACTAGAGCTCGCTATCAGCAACATATCGGGCCCTGGTAACAGCAACAAAGCCACTACTGCGGTGAGATAAACAGGAAGTACAGATAAATCAATCATGATGGAACCGCTTTTCTACAACAAGGCGGCGAATGTTATACCAACAAAATAACATCATCCAGCCCAAAATAGCCAAGATAAGTCAAAAAATAAAAATCATAGTTTGCCCAGTTGAAAAGTAGCAATCAATTCGCCTGTTTATCAAAATCGAATAGCAATTTTGTACAAAAATAAGCACGATGGATCCGTTACACTTCTAAAATGATTTTCTTGAGCAGACCGGATAAAGATGAAAGAAAAGAATAAGGAAATCGCTACCTTCAAGATAGCTCAAGAGCTCGGCGGTTTAGAACTTCTCGATGCAAAGTATGAGAAGCAGAATTTTTCACGCCATAGCCACGAAGGTTACACTATTGGTGTCATCGAAAAAGGGGCACAACAATTTTTTAGGACGGGCGGGAATCATATCGCGCCACAGGACAGCATCATCCTTGTTAATGCAGATGAAGTACACAACGGGCATTCAGCCTCGGAAGGCGGTTGGGAATACAAAGCAATGTACCCTGTACCTCAGCAGTTTCAAACTTTAGGACAAGAGCTTGGTTCACCAAATGTAGCTCTGCCCTATTTCCCTCAACCTGTGGTTTACGATCCTGAGCTGGCTAGTCAGTTACGATTGGTATTTGAAACACTAGAACAATCAGACAACCGTTTATTGAGAGAAACTTTGGTTTACGGCACGTTGATCAAGCTAGCCAGTAAACACAGCACTCATCGGGCACCACTGAAAGAGTCAACCAGAGCTCAGCGACAAGTGCAGCTAGTCAGAGAATTTTTGGAAGACTTTCCACAAACGGACGTCTCACTAGAAGAACTCGCCAAACTGTCTGGATTAAGCCCTTTTCATCTGCTGAGAGAGTTTCAAAAGCAATTTGGCTTTCCGCCTCATGCCTATCAAATTCAGCAACGTTTACGTATGGCGAAGAAGCTACTAAAAATGGGACAAAAAATTTCAGACGTGGCACAAGAATGCGGCTTCCATGATCAAAGCCATCTGCATCGACACTTTAAAAAAGCCATGGGCGTCACTCCCGGCCAATACGTCCGTCACAGCTAAAGCAGCAATATTGTACAAGGCGTTATGCGACTACCGAGCTATCTTGGTAATCTGATTTAGGAATAAATAAGAAGAAACTATGGACCACACTTTGCCGTTACAAAAAGAATCAAAAGCCACGCTATTTTGGCAAGGTACACTTGCGATGATGCCTCTGAGTATCGCAGTGCTCCCTTGGGGCTTACTCGCAGGCTCATTCGCAATTGATACTGGGCTTCACCCTTTGGAAGGACAAGCACTATCCGCCATTCTGTTCGCAGGTTCTGCACAGCTCGTCGCGATGGGTATGATTAAAACGGGAGCAGGTCTAGTGACCATGTTACTGACAACGTTTTTTATCACCTCTCGACACTTCCTCTACAGTGTATCGATGCGCAGTAAAATTGCACCGCTCCCTCTAAAATGGCGATTATCACTCGGCTTCTTACTTACTGACGAGCTGTTTGCGATTGTAGGCCACCATTCCGATAAACAATTTAATCGCTGGTATGCACTTGGGGCTGGTCTGAGTTTTTACCTGTTTTGGAATGTCGCGACATTGACGGGCATTATTGCGGGAAGTCTAATCCCTGAACTGAACGAAATGGGTTTGGAATTTGCTGTAGCCGCTACTTTTATCGCGATAGTAGTACCCACCATTAAAAATGCAGCGGTGCTCGCGAGTGTTATTGTGGCTTTGGTGAGCTCAGTTGCCCTAACCTATTATCAAATTGAGGGAAGTTTGATGATTTCGAGCATTTTAGCCATGCTTACTGGTTACTTTGTGGAACAAGTAAAGGAGAAACGCTAATGATCATGTTGGCTATTTTGCTGATGACGGTACTTGTTTTCACCAGCCGCTACTTGTTTTTAGAACCCAAGCTACCATTGCGATTAGGGACGCGCACTCAAAAAGTACTCAATTACGCTAGCCCCGCAGTACTGACTGCGATCTGGGCACCGATCGTTTTCATTCCCGATGGGGAGCTCAGCGTCAATGTGCAAAACCCATTTTTACTGGCTGCCGTACTGGCTGCTTTAATCGCGTATTTTACTAAAAATGTTCTTTTAACGACGGTTATCAGTATGGTGGTATTTCTCGTTCTACGAATTTGGCTTTAATCCGCCAACCACTCAATCTCCAACAAGGTGACATCGCCACACTTTAATCGACCAAGGAAGATGTCACCTTCATGTACCTCACCAACGCCCTTTGGTGTACCAGTCATCACTACATCGCCATCTTGAAGTGTTGTGTAACTGGTTAATTCATCCAGGATAGTTAGCGGCGGATAGAGCATTTGGTTAACGTGACCTTTTTGTACACGAACACAGTTGATTAAGAGCTCAAGGTTAAGATCATTGATATCAATGTTATCCAAAGAGACAAACCGACTAAACACAGCAGAGCCATCAAATGCCTTAGCTCGCTCCCACGGCAACCCCTGATTTTTAAGCGAGGATTGCAAACCACGCTTGGTCAGATCCAATCCCAAACCAACCGCTGAATAACGTCCATCCTTGATCAAAAAGCAGATTTCAGCCTCATAATGAAGGGGCTCTTGATGGAATGAACGCAGAGTTGTTGATACGGAAGTTGCGGGTTTATTAAATACAACCATTTGCTCAGGCATTGCATTATTAAGCTCATGAATGTGTTCAACGTAATTTCGTCCAACACAAAGCACTTTACCCACTTCTACTTTCTTTTCTTCAACTTGAATAACACTCATCATTCTTCCCTGCAAAACAAAAATCCCATCATAATCTAACCTATTGACTTAACGACACTAAATAGCAACCTCTAGTGTAAAAAATAAGACATTCACCCCGTTTTGAGTTTTGTATCATCTAATTGAAACAGCAAAGTATTTGTAAAACAAATAGACAAAAAAGCCAGCACGAGGCTGGCTTTAGATCAATGAGCTTGAATAATAGTTCTCGCTAAACCCTATTATAGGTAGTAACGAGCACCTAACGCCCATTTGTCATCAGTTTCACGACCATTGTCGTCATTTAGGTCAAACTGGTAACCCGCGTAACCAACAAATTTAGGCGTGAAGTTGTATTCTGCTTGTAGTGCCATTTCTTCACGAGCAGTTTCTGTTTTAGAGTTCTTAAACTCTTTACCTTCCACCATCTCATAGTTAACACTCAAGTTTAGGCTGTTCGCCAGAGCGTATGCGATGATCGCCTCGTACGCATCACTTTCTTCTAAACGGTCACCTTTTGCACTGAAGTTCATGTTTTCGTTTGAACCATAAACTGCAGCAAGGAATAGGCCTTGGCCGTACGCACCGTAAGATGCTGATACAACGTGTGATTCCGCCGTGTGCTTACCTGCATATGCAGGGTGCTGGAAATCACCGCCATTGTAAGAGTAACCGATTTTAGCGCCCATGATTGAGTAAGAAAGCGCAGCTTGCACACGGTCATCGTATTTAGCACCGCCAGTTATAACTCCAGCATCGTTGCGCGTGTAATCATCGTTTGCACCCTGCCAACCAAGACCAAAGTTGATCACACCCGCTTCACCCAGCTCGATGGCATTACGGTAAGAAAGCATTTTATCCGCACGGCCAGTGCCAAGGTTTCCATGATCGTCATAGATGAAGTCGTTGGCAAACGCGATTGGCATATCTGCAATACCTGCGACATCGTAGTAAGGTGACCATTGCGTACCACCTACTGCACGACCATAAACCTCATGTGTTATACCTAAGTAACCTAGACGAGTTTTAAACGACTCTTCACCACCGTCTAAGTAGTTTAGCGCCCATTCACCACGTGCGTCTGCGGTGAAGCCATTACCCAAATCCTGTGTCGCAGAGATATTGATACGAGGAGAGTTAGTACCCACATCCGTGTCACCTTGCTCTGATCCATTTAAATTAACAGAAACGTGGCCGCCCATCGAAAATGTTGTGCCATCGTTATTATATAGTTCCACTGCAACTGCTTGAGTACCGAAGGTTGCTGCCGCGATTGCCGCTGCTAATAATTTTTTATTCATTTCTAAATCCATTACTTATTAGTTGGTTAGTCAGTTTTAGACCCGGCTTTGGTTCACTTTCGTAAAAACGAAATGATGAACAAAGAGAGGAATACAAAGGCTATCCGAGGCATCGTTTCCACCAGATTACTTTTACCTTTGTGTAACAACTGCCGACACTTTATTTGATTAGTTCCTGACAACCGAGTGAAAAGATCTCAGACAAAACCTAAAAAGCAATCGTTTACTTAGTCTTTAAGAAATCGAGAAATAAAAACCTTACAATAAGAAATGCTTTAGAGAGAGTTAGCTCACAAATAGCTGATGATTCGCTATTTTTAGGCCAAACTTCCCTGCCAAATTGAAATGTTTACTTACATTTAGGGTCAAGAAGCAATTCAGGAACTTTTTGAAAAAAACACAGTCTTTAACGGAGAGGAAAAAACCTCAAAAAAGATAAACCTTTCTTTTTATAAGTGGTATGAGAAGGGGAACTTATTCTTTCCAGCAATAAAAGTGCAATCAAATCATAACTTAACAGAAATCTATCTTTCATTTTCAGCCTTTACCTTAGCGTCATCAACACATCGGGCAAGAAAGCCCATCGATTACAACTAGGGTAATAAGAAAATGAAAAAGGCAGCACTAACTACTGCAATTCTTACAGCATTGGTATCAGCACCATCATTCGCAGCAACTGTATACAAAAACGACGGTACTGAATTAAAAGTTGGCGGCCGCGTTGAGTTTCGTGGTGACTTCATCGGTTCAGACGGTGCTGAAGTTGAAGGTTCCATGGAAGATAAAAGCCGTGCTCGTCTAAACCTAAAAGGTAAAACAGACATCGGCAACGGCCTTTCTGCTTTCGGTGTTTACGAAGCCGAACAAAAAACGGGCAAGAGTGAATTCAAAAACCGCTACATGTATGCAGGCGTCGACTCTGATATCGGTGCTTTCTCTGTAGGTCGTCAAGACATGGCTGCCGTCATCATCTCTGACATGACGGATATCACTGAATTCTCTGGTGTTCAGCAAGTTATTGATTCGTCTTCTGATAAGCAAGACAGCGTTTTCGCATACCGTGGTGCGTTTGATGCACTACAACTTCAAGCAACCTACCAAGCAAACTCTAGCGATAACGAAGATAAATACGGCATCTCTGGAATGTACTCACTACCAATGGGCCTCGACTTTGGTCTTGCATACTCTGGTGGCGATGTAGATAAAGATAACTCTGAAGATCAAATTCTAGGTGGTATCGCTTACTCGATGGACAACCTTTACCTAGCAGGTACTTATTCTCAAGGTTCCCTGACTGACTCTGAAGACTTTACGGCTTACGAGCTAGTCGCAAGCTACAAAGTAGCAAGCAAAGTGACACTTGCAGCTCTATACACAGCTCAAGAGAATGATCCAGACAACGGTTCAAAGTACGACACCGTTGAAGGTATCGAGCTTGTTGGTTACTACAAACTAAACAGCAACTTCCGTACTTACCTGTCTTACTACATCAACCAACTTGATGAAGCAAAAGATGCAACAACAGGTCTAGTAACAGAAGGCGAAGATACACTGCGCCTAGGCGTACGTTACGATTTCTAATTCACTCTTGTCCTAAGAGCGAGTCCACTTGGCCAGCACCTTTGCTGGCCATTTTTTATGTAACCCAACATAACTCGATAAGTTTTCACACTATCCAAGCATCGCTCAGCAATGAAAAACGACCGTAACGACGCCTACTTCTGCCCTCTTTTAATGCGATTGATCACTAAGTTAGTGCATTTCATCTAATCGACAACATAGAAAAACCAAAAAACCATTTAAAATCAAACACATAAAAGTTGGCACGTGTTCTGCAATGTTATTTATGCAAATGCATGGCAGCGTTTGTGCTTCTCGTTCTTTGTACCTGTTATAACAGGCACGTCCTTTGAATTGGTAATGTCGCCTCCCTCTGGGAGGCATTTTTTTATTGGCGCGAAAAACAATAGGACGTATGATCCCGCCACCTCTATCAAACTGGAATTTTTCAATTGAATCATCATCCTGTTCAAGGTGCGTCCTGGATGCTAACAGCTGGCTTGGCATTCGCCATAGTGAACAGCTTCGCCCAAATTGCTAGCATCAACTTTGGTGTCTCCTCCACCACATTTGCGTTATTCCAATATGCAATCGCCTTATTTGTTATTCTGCCCTACCTACGTACACTTGGGATTAGACGTTCTTTAAGAACCCAACACTTTGGCTGGCATGCATTCCGCATTTTTCTCTCTGTTATCGGGATTCAACTTTGGTTATGGGCTCTCGCTTACCCAGTTCCAATTTGGCAAGGTATTGCACTTCTCATGACCTCCCCGTTATTTGCCACAGTTGGTTCTGGCTTGTTACTCAAAGAAAAAGTAGGTACTGCACGCTGGCTCGCTACATTGACGGGGTTTGTTGGTGCCATGATCATTCTTGAGCCTTGGGCAGACTCATTTACATGGGCGACCCTGCTCCCTGTTGGCGCCGCATTTTTCTGGGCAGCGTATTCATTAATGGTTAAAAAAATGTCGGTAAACGATCCGCCATCAACCATGGTTGTCTATTTATTGCTGCTGATAACACCATTTAATATCTTGTTAGCGATACCGACGTTTACTATGCCAGATACGTGGACGATATGGGGTGTGCTTTTAGCCGCAGGTGCACTTACAGCACTCGCTCAATGGGCTATCGTTAAAGCATATGCAGTAGCAGACGCCTCATTTGTGCAACCATTTGATCACGCCAAACTGCCTTTGAATGTTGTTGCTGGTTGGTTGGTGTTTGGTTGGGTGCCACCTGGTCGTTTATGGTTAGGTGCTGCGATTATTATTGCATCTATTGCGTTTATTACGCATTGGGAAGCGAAAAAGACAAAGTTAGTTGAAAGAAAAATCTAATTTAAAAGTTCTATATTTTCAGGAAAGGAAATGAGGAACCCATATGAGTCAACCAATCAAAATTACACTGTATCGCTGGGCTGGTAGTTGGGGCCCATTCAAAGTCAATATTCCTTGTGGTGAATGTACATTAACCAAAGATATTTTAAAGGATACTTTTGAAAACGAATTAGCCGATGTGCCCGTTGAACTTGAAGTAAAAGATTGGTTATCGCACTGGTGGGAACCATTAAAAGCTGGTGCTTGGCATGCACCCATTCTTCTTGTCGAAGGGAAAGTTATCAGCCAAGGAGAAGCATTGAATCGGGGTGTACTTGTACAGTCTGTTATTGCTGAGTGGGTAAAACGCGATGAGCTAAAAGGCAACATTGTTTATGGTAAAGCAACTTGCCCTTACTGTGTCAAAGCCAAACAATTACTTGACGAGGCTGGCGTTCAGTATGAGTACCATGATGTAGTTAAAGACAGCGCCGCCTTATACCGTATGATTCCTGAAGTAAAAGCCATCATTGGCGAAAAAACACCGGTAACAGTGCCGCAAATCTGGTTAGATGGAAAATATATTGGAGGCGCTGACGATTTAGAAAAGTGGTTATCAGCAAAGGGGCTAGATAAAGTGCCTAACAATGTTGTGGAGATACCAAGCCAATCCGCGTAATTCTAGATTTAAATGTCATCAGTCTTTGAGTAGCGTTTTGCCAATGTTGTGCAATATGTTGGCTACTTACTAACAACAAAACAGAGAAAAGCAAAAAGCCCTGATTTTTCAATCAGGGCTTTTTAAATTATTTCGCCAGTTTTTTAATAACACGAGCAAAAACAGAAGCTTTTTTCTTCTTCGCTTTACCGTAAAGCGCTTTGTGCATCGCGTCTTTTGCAATCATCTGGCCAATATAAGCACCACCAAGTTCGTTACCCATGACCTTCTCCTGAATGTATTGACTTAACTATGTTGTAATTTTACACCACAATTAGATAAAAACAAGACTCCAGTCACATTTATTTTGTAATTAACTTTCAGTTTGATTTTCGTGGATTTCTTGAAATGAGCGTCTATCGCTTAGGTTGTTGGTATGTTTTTCCCGCTGCGACGTACGTATCTTTCTGTTTGATTTCAAAGAATGTTTCAAAGAACCACGCAGCAAACTTGATCAAGTGATCGCCTTCATTCATGACGTGCTCTACGTATTCTTGCTCTTCTCCGGACTCATCTTCTTGAGTGGTAATATGGTAAATACGTTTCTCACCATCAACTTCTGCAAGGCCAAACTGACCCGTTAGGGATTGCGCCGCTTGTGCAACTTCTTCTTCCTCACACGCCTTCAAGATTTCAAGTGCCTTTGGCATGCTTTCTTGCTGAGTAATTTCTTTTACCAGTGTTTCAAATTCGTTTTGTTGCATTCTTTCACCTAACGATTAGAGATCGGATAGCCATTGGGCAGAAATGTATTCCAAGCTTGAGAGAAGTATCAAGGTTCGCCCTCTTCCTTTCAAACCAAGTCATTCAGTATACACAACAGGCCTAGCTTAATTTAGCTGCGCATTTTAGAAAGCCGACCTTCTGGTTGCAAGTATATTCAGATGGAAGTTTCTGCTTGAACCGTCCCTTCTGGCACTTTACGAAATTGGCTTAGTACAAGAACAAAGCAAGAAAGTAACGCAATAAACAAATAAAACACCCCAAGCTGCTGCTGATTCGTAACCCATGAGTCTACTAAGTACCCACCAAACAAACCTGCTAAACACATTTGAATAGAGCCAGATAACGCAGAAACCGCGCCTGCCTGTTGCTTATGTGGCGAAAGTAGCAAACTGATCGATACTGGGAATGACATGCCTTGGGCAAAACTTAAACACGTGAATGCCGTCAGCAATGAAAATACACTGAAGGGGGTAACCAACAACATGAAGCCAGCAACAGCAACAATCGCGAAACTCATCAGCAAGATTTGCTGAGCTTTGTAACGAGCATTGATCAAATTCAGCACTAAGCTACCCGTCAGCAAACCAACTGACGGTATGATCATCAAAGAGCCGTAATCTGCCGCCGTTAATCCTAACTCTTGTTGCATTAAAAATGGATACAAGGAGAGCGTAACCAGAGCCGATAAATAACTAAGCCAGTTGTAGCTCGCACTACCAATCACTTGTGTATTCGTTAACAGACGCAAATAGTTCGCGCTTACTTCGCCTACTTTAAATTTTCTCTTCGGATAAGGCAGCGTTTCTGGCAGCACCAATAAACCAAGTGTAAAAATTGCCATTAAGTAAATCAGCACAAACACGAAGACAGCATGCCAACTCAGGTGAAAAGCGATCCAGCCACCAAACAGCGGAGCAATAATTGGCATCACTGAAGCAGTGACTGAAATATAAGATAGCGCTTTGGTTAGTTGCATACCGTCATAACTATCACGCAGTACTGACCGACCAAGTACCGAAGCGCTGCCCGCTCCTAGGCCTTGCAGTAACCGTCCCGCTTCAAGGGCAACAATGTTGTCCGAAAACGCGATGCAAATAACCGTACCAACTAAATATACACTTTGCCCCAGAATAAACACCGGCCGACGACCAATCGCATCAGACAATGGGCCGTAAAAAAGCTGAGAGATACCGAAGCCAACGAGAAATAGCGTGACGAGATTCTGAATCGAATGTTGCGGCAAATTCAAGTCATGACCAATCAATGGCAAAGAAGGAAGATAAATACTAACGCCAACTTGGCCTGTGGCAATGATCATCATCGCTAATAACAATGGTGTTTTACGCAAACGTTCCTCCTACTTTGTGACAGATTGATGGCAAACAGTGTATATTTGATACTCAAAGATGATAATCAGCTAAGTTGGAAAGGAATTAATTCCCAAGGAGATACAATGGACTGGATTCAAAGCGTGAAGAGTTATATTCGTGTGGTCGAAGAAGGTAGCTTTAATGCCGCAGCGCGGAAACTCAATACCACCAGCTCAGCTATCAGTAAGCGAGTTCAATGGCTAGAAGATAAAATTGGCGTTCAACTACTCAAACGTACGACCCGCTCAATTAGCCAAACTGAAGCTGGTGCGCTGTTTTATCAACGAGCAAAAAGTCAGCTTGATTCATGGCAATCGGTATTAGATGAAACTCGCTCAGTCAACCAATCACCAGCGGGACTATTAAAAATTGGGGCAACGCTGGCCGTTGGTTCCAAGTTTCTAGTTCATTATCTTGATGATTTTCTTGATAAATATCCAGACATCACACTTCAATTAACAACAACGCTACCAGGCCAATTGCCAGAGCTAAGCTTAGACCTGTTTATTAGCCGGGAATTAGAGCAACTGAACTCTCTAAGTTTCAAAGCTACTGCACTTTTCGAACATAAAGCCCAGTTTTACGCCGCGCCTAGTTACCTAAAGAAATATGGCACACCACAATGCGTTGAGGATCTGACAGAGCATAATGTCCTGATTTGGGGTGAAAAACCCTCACGAGAAATCAAAACAAATCGAGGTAAGCGTATCAACTTGTCCGGTAACTTTGCCACGACCAACCCAGAAGCGCTGTTTCATGGTGCCAAAAGAGGCATGGGTATTTTGATGACGAACAACGTCATGATCAAAGATGATCTCAAATCCGGCGCGTTAGTCCCTATCCTGCCCGAGATCACAGCGGATAAAGCTACTGTATATGCCTACTATCCAAAGCTGGATTATCAGCATACCCGAACTAAGCTATTCCTCGATTATCTCAAATCACGATTAGAAGAGGAGAAGCGCGCCTAGCTTAGCGTTTTTATCGCTATACCTTTAAAAAGTTCAAGCATAAAAACATGAAAATAATGATTTGTTCGTTCACAAAATTTGAAAAATCTGCCTTAGTAACCGATAGTTTATTTGATGCATATCAAATAATAATTCGTCGTGTCTTACACGATATGTTAATAACAACGCTAGGTGAAATGCTCGATGGGTCAGGTACAAATCAGTTTCCACAAAATTGATGAGATATTGAAGCTAAACGGCACGGCTCAGCTAAACCGAGTCACGCTAGATATTCATCAACACTTACAGAGCCATTGCACTTGCGTTGTAGAAGTTGCGCATCTTCAGCATTCGGCTCATACCATTTCCTTCGCCAGCAATGGAAAAATTACAGACAATCTAAGCTACCACCTTTCAGGCACCCCCTGTGAAAAAGTGGCGAAAGACATTGGCGAACATATTTTCTATCAAGACCAGGTATACAAGCGTTTTCCTGAAGATAAGATGTTTCAAGAAGATGGCATTCAAGCATACATTGGCCTGCCATTGAAGACACAAAATGGCGAAGTTCTGGGAATTTTACTGTCTACCTTTACCCGAAGCATCCACGCGAAAGAAGCGCAAGATATCCTCGACTTCCACCGATTTTATGCCAATGTCATTATTCATAGCTTACGTGAAAAGTGGGTCAGTGAACGTTCAGATAAGCTTCTTAATCAGCTTAGCTATGAGGTATCGCATGATAACCTAACTGGACTGCTCAACCGTAGCTGTTTAGCTGATACCTTGGAGACATTAACGCAGCAGGCGACTCGCCCATTCAGTTTGGCGTATCTTGATATCGATAATTTCAAATCGATCAATGATATCAACGGAAACTATATCGGCGACCAAATCATTAAGTTCACAGCTAACGCCATTCAACAGAGCTTGTCGTCGCCAAACAATGCGTTCCGTGTTGCAGGAGATGAATTCGCCTTCATCACGTACGACGAAGATCCTGTCGCCGTGTGTCAGGAAGTACTCGACAAAATTGAAAGCGGCTACAGCGACAAATCTAACCGGATTTCTTTCACCGTTAGTATTGGGATTGCGCGTGCCCCAGTACATATGTTGAACAGCGATGAGCTGATTTTGAATGCCAGTCTCGCTCTCAAAGATTGTAAAAAACACCGCGATACACGGATTCAGCATTACGACACACACCTTAGTGCTTTATACCACCGTAGGACGCAGCTTATTGAGGCAATGCGAATCCAGCTAAGTACTGATATACAAGACAGCGATGAGTTGTATGTAGTGGTTCAACCGATCGTCGATATCGCGAGCGACCGCTGGAATTACTTTGAAATTTTGACTCGTTGGAATAGCAATATCTATGGAAATATCTCTCCAGCAGAGTTCATTGAAGCTGCCGAACAATCAGGCCTGATTATCGAGTTAGGTGAACGGATTATTGAACTCGCGTGTATCGCAAAGCAAGAACTCGAAGCGAACCTAGGCTATAAAGTCAAACTCTCCATCAATTGCTCAGCGTATGAGCTGGTTGATTCCAACCGTTATATTAATCACTTAACCAACATGGTTGAAAAGTATCAGCACGAAGCAAAAGACTTTGTTATAGAGCTCACCGAGACCGTCTTACTCTCACAAAGTGGCCGTGAACAGATGGTACTTAACTCGTTGCGATACTTGGGTTTTAAAGTCGCACTGGATGATTTTGGTACGGGATACTCAAGCTTGAACTATATACACAATTATCCGATTGATAGCATCAAAATCGATGCTACCTTTGTGCAGAACATGCTCTCAAATACAACCTCTGAACAAGTAGTGTTTTTGATAGCGCAATTGGCAGAGCTGCTTGATGTGGATTTGATTGCCGAAGGCGTAGAAGACGATAGAGCACTACAAAAGTTAATTGAAATGGGCTGCCACTACATCCAAGGTTATTTTTACTCTCGTCCACACAGTGTTGAAGAAATCGTACACCTGATAAATGAACGTGAAGTGCGGAGTGCCTAACGTACTGAACAGACTGCTGTCATAGAATTCAAATCTAGTTAATGCACAAAGTAAAAGAGACCAAGCTATGCTTAGTCTCTTTTTGTTTTTTAAGCGAAGTACTTTATTACAGCACTGCTTTCTCTTTATCGCGTAATAGTCTATCCATTTCATCTCTGTTCGCGACAAAAGTAGCCATCTCTTTCTTAGGAACAGAACTCGCCATTGGGATATTTGCTCGCATAGCGTTAACTGGACGGCCGTATTCAATCAACTCATAGTGAAGGTGTGGCCCAGTCACTCGACCTGTTTTACCAGAAAGACCGATACGCTGGCCTCGAGAAACCTTTTGCCCTTTCTTCACCAAAATCTTACTTAGGTGTAAGTAACGGGTTTTGTATTTGCTGCCGTGCTCAACAACCACGTAGTTACCCGCATATGGGTGTTTACGAGTCATGATCACTGTACCATCACCAGTAGAAACGACTGGTGTACCGGTTGGTACAGCAAAGTCAGTGCCGTTGTGCGGCGCAACACGCCCCGTTACTGGATGTAAACGATTAGGGTTGAAGCCAGAACTGATACGCCAACGACTACTTACAGGGTAACGCTGGAATGCGCGCTGTAAGCTTTCACCTTTGGCATTGTAGAATTGACCATCAGTATGAAGGTAAGCGGTGATCTCGCGGCCGCGATTATAAATCTTAATCGCCTCAATTTCGTTCTTACCTGTTGGTACACCATTGATGCTTTGTGAGCGGCGAACAACTTCAAATCGATCACCTGCACGAAGATCACGTCCAAAGTTAAGTTGTTCTTTGAGTAAGCTTACGACTTGACTCACTTCCGCCGACGTTAAACCTAAACGACTCGCAGAAGAAGAAAAACTGCCTTGAATGACGCCAACTAAAGGTTCTTGGCTCCACACGCCAGGAATGGAAATATCAGTAAAGTCATAGCTACCATCACTATTCAGCTTGTAGACCACTTTATCTGCAATAGAAAATTGCAGTTCCATTTTCGCTAACTCGCCTGTTGCATCATCACGCCAGAAACGGAGCGTATTGCCCGGCTTAAGTGTATCAAGTGCCAAGTAGTTCAAATCCGTTTCCATTACTTTCATTAACGAGCTGTAACCGAAACCGAGCTGACTAAAAATAGTGCTTAGGTTGTCACCTGCTTGGATTTGATATTCGAAGTTCGGGGGAGTGACAACTTCGGCAGTTGTCGCATCAAGAATTTTTTCAACGACCTGAGATTCAGGTAGGTTCAATGCGATGGTTTTGGTTAAAGATGACTCTTTGAGAGAGTGAGAAACACCAATCGCAACTAAAACTGGCAAGGAGTATAACAGCAGCGCTCTACGACTTGTCAGATTCGGCAACCGTCTTGTAATTTCATTTGTAGACACGGGAATTACTATCTCCTTTCAAACAAGGCTCATAGCTTATGCATTCCCGAATAAGAAATCACTAGGAAATTTCGAGATCTAGCGCAGAAAATACTGAATTTTTACAGAACTCAAAAAAAATTCATCACTGTTGCATATGTAAGTTATTCCCTACACGCTGTAATGTGGATGAATTGAATTGATTTGGCGTGTCTGCCATTGCTTGATCGTCACCGTGCGCTAAATATGAAAGCGTGATAGTTGTATCACTTTTCCATTCGAGCTGAGTAAATTTCACGCGGTCACCAACAAAAATACTGTCTAAAAGTACAACTCGGCTCGGCACGGGGTCAAACTTGAACAAGCCAACATAGTTAAACGAACCGCTACCTTGTGTCGTTACAATCATCGGTGCAACAACCCATGAAACACCTTCAATCTCACGCTGACTAATCGACGCAGTTGGGACAAGTACCTGACCTTTCGTCGCACCTGCATCATAGTCACCTATCAAATAGCCGTTTTCTTTATCCCACTCATCAAGAAAAGTGACCGCCCCCTGCTCGGGGACTTGTATCGTCCAAGGATTACGTGCAGTGATACCAAGCGTCTCTTGCACAATAACGTTAGTTTCTACTTCTGTTTGAGGAAACTTAGCCATGATCTCGTCATCAGACAAACTAAAACGATAAACACCTGCGATCACAACCACAACTAATAAAACGATTGGAATAAGTAGAATAAGTGGTATCGGCAGGATTTTTTTGTGAGTCATGAAAGCTTCCTTGTTTCAAGGTATAAACGAAAAGCGAGTATACCATTGTATACCCAAATGATTTCACCTCTTCAAGTGTTTCAAAATTAAACTAAACTGATTATATCCAAATAGTTTCAAGTCCAGAGCTCATAACGAGCTAGTGACACAAGCTCTGTGCTCTAAGTCTATTGGTGTATTGGGACAAATAGGTAATCACGATGACAAAAACCATTCATACATGCGAGTGCGCCTGCGGTTTAGTTGAGATCCGTTGTAAGGGAGAGCCCACCCACACGTCTGTCTGCCATTGCTTCGAATGCCAAAAACGAACTGGCAGTGTTTTTGGGGTACAAGCTCGCTTTGAAAAAGAGCACGTCACTTTAAACGGTGAAGTCACTAGCTATACCCGAATTGGCGATGATGGCAGTGAGGTTCAGTATGACTTTTGTCCATCCTGCGGCACGACAATGAGGTTGTTCGTTGCTGCATACCCAGAAATCATGATCATTCCCGTCGGTCTATTTACCGATAAAGAGTTCCACCAACCTACCGTTTCAGTCTATGAACAAATGAAACACGGGTGGGTGAGTTTCGAATGCACAACGGAACACATCTGCTAGCGGGCAATCCACGTTCACATATTTACTTTGGCTCGGACAAACACCCTATAAGTGAGATTTTTTTGAGAATGATCAATCGAGTTTTACTGTAAAGGGTTTCGTAACTCGGTGTGAGCGTTATAATCGGCTCCTAATATTTGGTGGGGGTTTATTGTGATTTCCAGACTTCCTCGTTGGGTGGAATATGGCGCGTTTCTACTAGCTCTTCTCGCGGGCTGCGTCAACGCCGTTGGTCTTCTCGGCTTTCAACACCAAGCGATAACTCATCTTTCGGGAACCGTAACTCAGCTAGGGAACAGCTTGCTAACAGGTGTGGATAGCTCCATTCACTTGCTCTTCATCGTATTTAGCTTTTTGATTGGCGCTGCCTTTAGCGGCTTTTTTATTGAAAGCAGTGCGTTAAAACTAGGGCGAAGATATGGTGTTGCACTGTGCATAGAAGGGAGCTTGCTCTTACTCAGCTTGGGCTTTTTGGTGCAAGGGGATTTGTACGGCCAATATCTAGCATCAGCAGCATGTGGATTACAAAACGCAATGATCACCACGTTTAGCGGTGCAGTAGTCAGAACCACACATATGACCGGAATCATCACCGATCTAGGGATTATGATTGGAGAGAGCTTGAGAGGTCGTCAATTTGACCGACGTAAAGCAAAATTATTCCTATTCATTTTCTTTGGCTTTTTGTTTGGCGGCGTCGCGGGAGCGGCTCTATTTACAGTATATGGTTTATATACGCTGGTTTTCCCAGCAATATTGGCTTTTTCTACAGCTCTGATTTACTGGAGTTACCTATACATACTTAGCCGTCAACAAAAAGCATAAAATTTCGATCCGATTGAAGCGACATACTTCAATCGGATTTGGCTCAATAGGTTCACACTGCAACGGTACAAGAAACGCTGAACGGCAATTTGACACTGCTAAAAACCTTAGAATAGATAAGGCTAACTGAATTTCTGGCTAAGAAGTTAGTCAGATCAAAATCACATTTGTTTACGATTTTATTATTCCTGTCACAATGCGCCCCATAATTCACTGCGCAATTCGCCTCTCGTGCTACAATTTTCTAACACAAGCAACATATTCGCATACACTTAGACGTTATTTGACCAATTACCCGACAAATCGGCTGAATAACTAGATGTATTTAATGAATAGTATTGCAATGGATGCAGTTTGCGGGTACCCTCCGCAAAACTGTGATTAAATACGGATGTTTAGTGAATATTTATGTCATGGAAATGGCAAGTATTGACTAGTAGTAACACGAGACAACTATGCATAACACCACTAATGCTACTGAAGCTCCTAAGGGCAACTTTTGGATGTTTTTCATCCCTTCCCTAATTGGTCTTCTACTCTTTATGGCTCCGATCTCTTACGATGGCGGCCTAACCATTCCCGTTGCAGTGATGGCAAAAGTCATCCCAGCGGTGTTAGGCGATACCTTGATTGCTATCGTCACCAGTATCATCGCTTTCATGGCCGTTGCTTCTGTTCTTTGCAAAATTTTTAAGCCAGCTGCAATTTTACGTAATGGTTTTTTAAACGGTCTCTTCAACCCATCTCCACTTTGGCTCGTTGTTCGTTTAATCGGCGGCGCTGCCGTGTTAATGACGTTCTTCCAAGTGGGTCCAAAAGCAATTTGGGAAGAGAACACTGGCGGGCTTGTTCTTACTGGTCTCCTACCTACTCTGTTTGCCGTTTTCATTTTCGCGGGTTTACTGCTTCCGCTTCTTTTGAACTTCGGTCTTCTGGAGCTATTTGGTGCGTTACTCAGTAAAATAATGCGTCCGGTATTCAACCTACCTGGCCGCAGTGCAATTGACTGTATGGCATCTTGGTTAGGCGACGGAAGTGTTGGTATCTTGCTAACCAGCAAGCAATACGAAAATAAGTTTTATACTCAGCGTGAAGCGGCTGTTGTCGGGACCACTTTCTCAGCAGTATCGATCACGTTTAGCTTAGTTGTTATCGCTCAGGTAAAACTAGAGCACTTATTTTTGCCTTTCTACGGCGCTATCTGTCTAGCTGGTATCGTAGCTGCGATTATCATTCCTCGCCTGCCTCCGCTTAGTCTGAAGAAAGATCGCTACATTGACGGCAGCAACCCAGATAAAGATGCAGATGCAGTGCCAGAAGGCCACACCACATTCTCTTGGGGTATGGATTTAGCTCTTAAGCGTGCTGGTCAAGTCACATCGGTTCAGTCTGTATTTAAAGAAGGCGTACACAACGCAGTCGACATGGTATTTGGCGTACTACCTGTAGTTATGGGTCTTGGTACCGTCGCATTGGTGATTGCAGAATACACGCCTGTATTTGCAATTCTGGGTCAACCGTTTATCCCATACCTAGAGCTACTGCAAGTCCCTGAAGCTGTTGCAGCATCACAGACAATCGTTGTTGGCTTTGCGGATATGTTTATTCCAGCAATTTTAGCGGCCTCAATCGATAACGAAATGACACGTTTTGTTATTGCGGCAATGTCAGTAACTCAGCTTATCTACATGTCGGAAGTAGGTGCCCTACTGTTAGGCAGCAAAATTCCAGTAAACATTGTAGAGCTCTTCGTAATCTTCATTTTACGTACGCTAATCACGTTACCTGTGATTGCTGGCGTTGCTCATATTATTTTCTAAAATCGAGACGTCAATTAACAAAGGCTCCGCATCGTCGGGGCCTTTTTTATACCTAAAACTCCGTCCACATTAGGATTTTAGTAAAAAGCTTATAATTTACAAAGACAAAACTTAAACAAAACACCTGCCAGCACCAACAAAATTTTCATCACCTCACCTGTAAAGCCAGTTAATGCCACTATTTGTTAAGCAATTCTTTTCATTATGACGATTTCATTAATTTAGCTCGCAAACATGATCACACTCACAAGTTTTAACGTAAATTGTCGGTTTGTTTAAATTTAGTTAAAAAAGACGACAAATGAGTTCATGTTTTTGACAAAGATGTCGATAAAAATATAACCAAACACAATAGGTTTCTCTTTATGCCCAATTCGCTCGGTTTAAAAGAGGCGAAAGCAAAGTGGAACCAACCGGGAGAATCAGAGGAAAGCTCATGAAATTCAGACATAAGGTTGTCACAGCCTCTTCATTTTTGCTGCTAATTACCGTGTCGTTATTGTCGACACAACAAGTTATGACCATCCGCTCCCAAACTCAGGAGCAAATCGACTCAAGTGTCAACGAGATATTGACCAGTGTTGGTAACACTGTGCAATCAGAAATGAATGCAAAGAAGGATCTCGCTCGCTCCATTACTGAAGTGATTGAGCTTGACCCCAGTTCACATAGCTATGTTCAAAACATACTTGAAAGACCCACACCAAAAAGCAGCTTCCTTGCCATCGGTTTTGGTTATGAAAGTAATGGCTTTGTGATTGAAAATGACGACGGCTGGGATGCGGGTCCAGACTACGACCCACGTCAGCGTCCTTGGTTTATTGCAGCTAAGAGCAAAGGCGATTTGGTCGTAACCGATCCGTACGTCGATGCGTCTTCGAAAAACGTTATCATCTCTGTTGGTACACCAGTAAAAGAAAATGGCCAGTTTTTAGCCGGTATGTTTTATGACCTCGAATTAACTACCCTTTCAGATCTGGTCAACCAAGTGAATCTGTTTGATGCTGGTTACTTATTTCTGGTCACCGCTGATGGCACAACCATTGCTCACCCTCAAAGTAAATACAACGGTGAGAAAGTCGGTAGCTACCTCCCGCAAATCGAACTTACGCAATCAGCACAACATGTTGAGATTGATGGCAACCGCTACATGGTTAACCTGACTCACATTCCTGGCGAGAACTGGTACGTAGGTTCGGTGATCGATGAAGCTGTTGCCTATTCTGCCGTAGGAGAGCTTCGTAACAACGCTATTATTTATTCAATCATTGCCGTGATTGCATCTATTATCGCCCTAACTCTGTTGATTCGCACTCTCATGCGTCCTTTGGACACGCTAAACAATGCGATTAAAGATGTAGCATCAGGGAAAGGCGACCTTACACAACGCCTCGAAACAGATACTGACCAAGAGTTTTCTGAGCTTGCCACAAACTTCAATACGTTCATGGAGAACTTACAACAGCAAATCATTGAGTCGAAACGTATTTCTGATCAAATTTTAAACGGAACTCAAATCACCGCTGAGGGCGCAAAAGACTCGGCAGGCGCAATTCACACTCAACTGCAAGAGCTAGAACAACTTGCTACCGCGATGCATGAGATGTCTGTCACCGCGACAGAGGTTGCTAATAATGCGCAAGGTGCGGCAAGTGCAGCCAAAGAAGCCGACCAAGCAACGGTTGAGGGGTCTTCTATCGTTGGTGAATCGACACAAACGATAAACATGCTTTCCGATAGCATTGACCTTGCAGTCGAAGAAGTACAAGTGTTGGAATCTGCTACCGCCAATATCGAAACGATTCTAAAAGTCATCAACGATATTGCGGACCAAACGAACTTACTCGCGTTGAATGCCGCAATCGAGGCTGCACGTGCGGGAGAATCTGGCCGAGGCTTCGCCGTTGTTGCAGATGAAGTCCGTACACTGGCACAACGTACTCAAGAGTCGACAACAGAGATTCGTACTATGATTGAGCAACTACAATCTGGCGCTTCTTCTGTGGCAAATGCCATGCATCAAAGCAAAGGTAGTGCTATAGAGGCCGTTGAAAAAGCGGATTTAGCAAATAGTGCGTTACAACGCATTCGTGACGCGATTCAGCGTATTTCCGATATGAACTTGCAAATTGCCTCAGCAGCGGAAGAGCAAAGCCTTGTCGCTGAAGAGATCAACAACAATACGGTGAATATTAAAGACCTATCGACTCAAGTCGCCGAATCAGCAAATCGAACCAACGACGCGATGCAGGCGCAACAAGAAGATGTACATAAACAAGATCAAATCTTAAATAGATTTACTGTCTAACACTCATTTAAGCAAAAACAGCGAGCACCGGCTCGCTGTTTTTGTTTTTAACCCTCTACCCTAGTATTGGTCGATGTTACATGTGCCATGTTGGTGCTATTAAGCTCAACATTACAAGAACGCCGACTATGTACCCTTTCAAGTTTAATTGAACTCGACATGGATATAGCGATCATTAGAACGACGATAATAACGGTCGTCCACTTTTAGATAAGTGAAATCTCCAATCTTTATGTAGGTACTATTCCGAGGAATTCGGTCATGGTAATAGTAACTGCGCCTTGGTCGTCGGGTCTCCACATAAATAACGTCACGATGTTTGTGTTTATGCTTGCGCTTGTGTTTATGATGGTGGTGATGCGCATGATGGTGATCGTACCGATGTCCATGCTTATGCTTCGGGTCAGCCACCGCTTCTGTACTCAACACACCTAAAGACAACATAACGCCAACCATGGCAAAAGATAATTGCTTTGACACAACAGAGCCTCTTATTCATATCAACATCGATATAATAGAAGGGTGAATCACTGTACATGTCAGCCTTTCGCTAAGGAGTTTTACTAAAAAGTCAGCGCTAACCGTGATTATCAGAGAAACGTCAAACACCACAAATGCTGATGACTTCGAGTGGCCTGGGTTCGGCTATGAATACAAAAAAGCCGCCCGTTTGACTACGAGCGGCTCAGTTTTTAAATAAGCTAGCGTGATTTTATACTGCTTGGGCAAACAGCAAGAAACAGCCGAATAGGAAGATCATGCTCATTCCCATTGCGCCGCCACCAGCTTCATAAATATTGTCATCTTCTACCGGCACTCGGCGCACTTTCATGGTCATTGATAATGGAACAAAGACCGCGAGAAACACAAGAATAATCCCCGCGTAGCTAAGAATAGCTAGGAAGTGTTCTGGCGCAAATACAGCACCTAATAGTGGTAGCACAAAAGTAGTAACAAAAATCACTGGCCTACTTGCTTTCAGTAGGTCTGCATTTTGATCGTATAGCGCCATTGCAACACCTAAGAACGACGTTAGTAGTGCCAAACCAGTAAACATGGATAGGATGAACTCTAAGCCCTCGTATTGCTGACCTAGTACCGAGATCAACTCTGTTACGTTGGAGTATTGAACAAGCTCATGAGGTGGTAGATTGCCGACAACCGCTAACAACCATAATAGGTAACAAACAAGCGGAATAGTTGAGCCCACGATAATCATATTACGCAGCTGTGTTTTACTCGCTTCTTTGTTGTAAGTTACAAGCGATGGGATCACGACCATAAAACCGAAACTGGTGAAAAGCACCGAACTGGTTTTGATAAGTGCCATTTTATCGTCGCTCACAACCTCATCAAGTCCTTCAAACGAGACGCTTGGTGCAAGCGCAAAAAGTGTCAGGATCAGCGCTACGATCATGCCTAGGAACAAACCGCGATTCAGCTTATCTACTACCCCTGTACCTGCCGAAACAATGATACCAACTAAAAGAGTAAAACCGACTTGGCTTGAGATCGTAGATGTTGGAAGCCCAATTGAGGCTGTTACTTTTTGTACCAGATCACCCGCACCAATGATGTAAGCCATTAATAGACAAACTAACAGGGCGTAAAGCAAGCTGTTGGTTACCAACTGGCCTCCTTTACCAAGCGTTTCGCGAGCAATTGCATTCATGCTCACACCACCACCTACTTTGCAACTGGCTTCAAGAAGGAGCAGCGCAGCATAAGTCGTTCCAGCCCAGATGAACAACATAAGAAGAGTGCCCCAAAGGAGGCCAAATTGAGCAAGCACCATTGGTATAGCAAGCATACCAGCGCCAAGAGCAGTACCTGCAACGATCAGGGAGCTGCCGACAAGTTTTAGGTTCACGGTTAATACCTCTAAATTCAATCCGTTAATTTCTCGCCAGTTGTGCTTTATCTAAAGCACACAACAAAACGCTCCGACTTAGTCAAAATTTGGTTACAAGAGCACTATGTTACAAGAGCCCTGTATGGCTAAGAAAACACGCAACAAAAGGTGGTTAATCATTTGCACATGAACACTTGAGAGTCGTTTTTGGCGATGTCATCGTTGATGAAATGTGCGCAACTTTGGGTTCGAAGCAAAATTGTTCATCTTAATTCATCAACCCCATTCGTTATGAATGGATTTGGTTCGAAAAGATTGTAAGGCATAAGCAGGACGATTGAAAAGCAAAAGGTCAATCTTATAGCGATATATTTTAACAACTCTTATCTTTTACCTAAGATGTGTTGTTTTTTTCGTCACTAATTAGTCTTTTATCGCTTAAAGAGAAGGAAGAACGTGCTCAATGGCTCAATTTGGCTGGGTGTACAGATTAATTTACAGTTTAAGTGAAGGTGTTAGATTCCAAGGACGTAGCCTAGATCGGACAATATCGCTATTATTCGCTGCGTACCGACACTGTTCGGTTCACATACCTCTAAACACTGATTTACGGTTCGAAAATATAGGTAAATGAGTGTCCGAATGCTGGGTGTGGTTCCCCAGCATTTGCATCCTTTCTTTTAGATGTCATCAATTGATCGAAATTGCGTAAATCTTGTATCGCCCGACTTTACGACTGTGTTAATACGCTTTATCTAGCGCGCCAATGATATAAGTTAACACTGGAATACCCATATCGGCGACCTGCTTCTCAGTCTCACTCATATTTTCATGCGCGATCCGCAGCTCTACTTCACTTATCGATTCTTTGTGAAGGTAAAGCTCTTTGTAGTTCATCAATCGCTGTTGTGACTGTTGAATCAGTGTCACAACATTCTCTTTAGTCTCACGATGTTGCTGATCAATTTCACTAAATAAATGATCTAAAATGCGTTGCATTTTGCGAATAGAAGCTTTCGTTTCTATTGATTTGTATGATTGATACTTTTCCATTGAGTTAATAACTGACTAAAATATTTACGTTTTTATAAGACAGTTATTTTTATACTGATTGCAAAGCAGGTAAATATGTGGTGGTTAAACTGGTCCACTTCTTGCTACGTTCAGGTCAAAACTGTCCTTTCAGGAGAGCACATGCAGGTAGACCCTATAATTCAAGCACTGATCGCAAGACGAAAATCGAATGGCCTCTCCCGTGAGCAAATGGCAAACATCGCTGGAATGAGCGTAAAAACATATCAAAGGATCGAGCGCGGAGAGTCCGATCTTAAACTCTCACAATATCGTGCCATATTGCGTTCGCTTCATTTGACTGACCTAGATATTGCTTTAGATGTACGTGATGTTCAGCATGTCACAGCAAATGACCTAACGGCCGTGGCGAGATTACTCTCACCGGAAGCTCAGTCCCTGCTCGTTCGCCTATTATCGTTAGTCCTTGAACAAAAGAACAAGAAAGGTGATTAACGACATTGCTCATACCCAAACGATGAATGCCCTGTTGAGCGTTGAAACATGAATCGTTTAGACAAAAATAAAACTCGTCAAATGACGAGTTTTATTCTTTATATCAGTCCGTTACTCTAGGCTTTTCAATTCCGATGTATCAACGCCTTTTATTGCATCTTTCGCCACTTTATCAGGATCAAAGACATCACGTTCTTCATATGAATTATCAATCATGCCTTGTCCTATCGCGGTTGCCTGCTTTTGTAACTTGTTACCCTCTACCTCACCAGCATCCCAGCCTTGCCGATAATCTGAGTCGGTTTGATACCTTGTTTCGTCCTTAATATAGTGTTCAAAATCATTCCCTGCCTCTTGCATACCACTATGCCGACCGTCATGAAAGCCTTGGATATAAGCTTCATCATAACCGCTCTCTTTTAACGCGCTGTCACTCGTACCACAGCCTGAGAGGAGAACAAAAAATAGCGAAACGAATACCTTATGAAACATATTTAGGCCTCAAAGCTTTCAAATAAATTAATCATAGTTCGCGATTTCAACTTCTGCTTACTTCAGGCTATTAGATAGCATTGTGACTCGACGAAGCCTGTGAACTTGAGTCCCTACAGTGAGTACAAAGCTGGACAAAGCATCACACCTACTGATAAACGTTATACTCAACGCGCGTTTAATACTTCCATCGCAAGTGCTTCATCATCTTGCTCAGCCAAACCGCTAATGCCAATTGCACCGACGATTTTCCCCTCTTGTTCTATAGGCACACCACCCATAAAGCCTGTGATCTTCGGGTCAGTCCAATAACTCAACTGCTTACCCGTCTCACGAGCCCAAGCACCCAGATTGCCGCTAGGCTGACGGTCTCTAGCCGAGGTGTAAGCTTTGTTCTGTGCCAACAAACCTGCTTGTACGCTCACATCATCCATTCGGGCAAAACCGAGCAATTCACCATGCGTATCAACCACGGCAATCGCAATGTTTTGCTTGCGAACAGCAGCAATTTCCAATGCCGTTTGAATCAGAGTTTGAACTTGTACGTATTTCATTTTTCTCTCCTAAGGGATCTCATGACCAAGAGTTTTCTCGAACAATCCATACCAATGGCTGCGTGATAGCGTGACGTTCTCTACTTGAGCACAAGCGCGAATACGCTGTGGGTTTGCAGTACCAATAACAGGCTGAATTTGGTTTGGGTGACGCGTCAGGAAGGCTAAAACAATCGCCTCAGACGACACGCCATATTCAGCTGCTAGCGCCATCACCATCTCCGCCGTCTGTCTGGTGTTGTGATCATCAGAATGTAAGCCACGCTCTGAGAATCTTCCTTGCGCCATACTGCCCCACGCTTGCAGTTGGATATTGTGCTTACGGGCATGTTCCAATGTTCCCGCAACGTAGTCAGATGCCGACGAAGGAAGCCCCATACCTTGCTTGAAGAAGTCAGACTTAGCCAGACTCATTTCCAACTGGTTCGCCACAACAACTTCGCCCGTTGCTTGTTGAAGAAGATCAATTTGAGCACTGTTCATGTTAGAAACACCGAAGTGGTTAACTTTGCCAGCTTGTTTCAGTGCTTGGAGCGCTGTGCCCAGTTCTTCAAATTCAACCAGAGGATCAGGACGATGCAGCATCAAAACATCAAGGTTTTCCACGCCAAGGCGCTCAAGAATGCCCTCAACAGAAGCCGTCACCCATTTGGCAGAGAAGTCATACTGCTTAACACCTTGCTCATCTCCTAGACGGATGCCGCACTTGGATTGCAGATAAATTCGCTCTCGTAAGGTTGAGTCATTGGCTAAGATGCACCCAAACACTTCTTCTGCCTTACCGAATTTGTAGATATCCGCATGATCAAAGAGATTGATGCCAACCTCTAATGCTGCCTCTACAGCGGCATAAGCTTGGTTTTCATCTTGGGCGGTTAATGGGTTGCGATTCCACTCCCCTCCAAGTCCCATGCAGCCGAAGACCAAGCGGCTAACGTTAGGTAAGGTTTTGGCGAGCGGTAATGTTGGATTGTTCATCGTTATTCTCACTTTTCCCGATTTCTGCGTTTTCAATTTCTTAAGTTAACTCTAACCATCTTACCGTTCGTAATAATTAGTTTAATACCGTAAAATCGAATTCATTATCCTTGTTAACGAACAATCAAGATGGCAGATTACAAAAGAATCGAAAAACTGATGCTGTTTGCCGAAGTGGCTCAAACACTCAACTTTTCTAGGGCAGCGGAGCAACTTGGCATTTCTAAAAGTTACCTGTCGGAACAAATCAAGCGATTGGAATCGGAACTCGCCACGCCTTTGATTGTTCGAACCACACGCAGCGTGAGATTGACGGCAGAGGGTGAGTCGATCTTTGCACAAGCGGAAGATCTCAAACGCCGCGTAATGGAAATGGAAAAGAGTTTAAGTCAACAATCTGAGCAAATAGACGGCCTGATTCGTCTTACTGCTCCCAAGATGTTTGCCGAAGCGGTGCTGCATGATTTGTGTGTGGCGTTTCGCGCTTTACATCCAAACGTAGAGTTCGAGATTCTTTCTAGCTATCAAGCGTTTAATCTGACGGAAACCAGCGTCGACTTTGCGTTTCGAGCAACAAGAACGCCGCCCGAGAATATGATTGCGCATCACCTTTTGGACTACCACCACTGGCTGGTTGCCTCACCTCTGTATCTGCAAGAAGAAGGTACGCCAGAGACGTTAGCGGATTTAAAACAGCATCAATGCTTAACCACATTGCATCAAAAAGAGTGGCCGTTAAAAACGGGAACAGTTCAAACCCAAGGTTGGCTTTCAAGCAATGAAAACCGCTTACTCAAAGAATCAGCCCTGTCTGGCAATGGCATTGCTCGGTTAGCAAGTTACTTTGTCGAACAAGACGTTGAGCACGGCCGTCTAGTGCAGGTTTTATCGGAAGAAACCGACCACCAGCACAACGCGGTGTACTTGGTGTACCCACAACTTATCTATCAATCGGCGAAAACCAGAGCCTTCATTGAATTCGTGAAGCAGCACTTTGCTATATAACTAAGGCAGTTAATCCGCAGACCACACCGAGCGAATATCTGGCCAACCCCAGTTAGTAAGAGCGACGTCTTCTAAAACACCTTGGAAACGCAAAGTTTGTGTATGGTGGAACATGGGTGCAATCCAGTATTCGCTGATCAACGTCGATGCAATTGGCTCCAATGCATTAAGGTAGTCCTCAAGTGGAACGAAAGATCTGACTCTCTGTAGTTGTTCATCTAACCATTGTGCGTTCTTCTCTCCCAAAGTGTGGAATAGCACAGCGTTGCTGAAGAAGTTCGTGAACGCTGAGGCATGACGATTATCATCTAGGTTTATGTTCGTCACGACCATCGTCTCATTTAGCTCACCATTCTTAGCTTTCTCGTTCAGCTCACGATAGGAATACATAACAATTTCTACTTTACTGCCAACACTCACCAAACGATTAGAAATAGCCCGCGCACAGCGACGCAACGCGGTATAGTTATATCCGGCTATCGTAATGTGTTTAGGTAACTTAAGCGGCTCACTGAACGGACGGAGCACTGGCTTCCAACCTGGTAGCAGGTTATAAGCGGGTATACTCCCAAATACAATATTCTCGCGGCGCATCACTTCGGCCAAGTGCTCAGGTTGAATTAGCTCACTAATATAACGGCGCTGCGCTAAAGAGAGTTTGTGCTTAGCGTGCTGATTAAATAAGGCGAATAAGCAACCATCTTCTATTCGACTACGCTTGCTCGCCGATGAGTTTTCTCGGTTTTGCGTCGACATATAGTGTCCACACAAATCCTCCTCGGGCGAAGCATCCCTTTGCAACGTATTTGCTGCCAATGACGGGTTCTCCATTTGCTCGTCATTAACAATCCAGATAGTCACCAAATCCGTTAGAACTCTACATGCATAGTAACCATTAAATGCTTGCAGTTTTAAACGACTTTCATTGTGCTCGACAACAGAGAATGGGCCACTTCCGACCACCAGCTTGTTATTCGCTACGTTAACTTGGCTTACTGGTTGAATGCCGTATTTCACTCCAGAAATAAGTCCAGCAAAGCCCAAGTCAGCTCGATTAAGCTTAAAAACAACTTTCAAAGGCGTTGGCGCAGTAATGTTAGCAACATGTGCCAACTCTTTTTCGTAGTACTGTAGTGAACTCAACTTTGCAAACAAGCTAACCACTGTTTCTGCATCAATGGAATTACCATTATGAAAAGTCAGACCTGGACGAAGGTAGAAAGTCCATTCGTAGGTGTCTTCGTCATAACGCCAGTGATGTGCGAGTTCTGGTTGCACTTTCCCATTGTTATCACTCGAAACTAAGCAACAATAGATTTGCCTTAATAAGAAACGTTCGCTGCTACGCTGAAGTTGATGTGGAACGACGCGCTCAAACATTCGCTTATAGGTTAATTGAATATTGAGCTGTCCTTCTTGCACAGAAGCACCAGACGTTGTTTTTAACAAACGGCCAAATGCCACTTCGTCTTCATCTAATATCGCCAGTGCTTTTTCATACTTGCCTAACTTGATACGTTCAAGAGCCAAGCTCTCTTTTAAAACGTCTAACTCCATATTCAGAATAAGAGTCGATCGTTGGTTCCGCCCAGCTTTCGGGTGCCAGCTCAACCACGCCTTCTGCTGCATCTGCGTTAGCAGGCTACGAGCATGCCGAGAAGAAGTGAACATGATGTCGGCAATGTCCTGTAACGTGGTTTTTGTTTCATCACCAACGCTAAACGAGAGTAATCGTTGGTAATAGCGAAACAAATTGAGATCAGACACTGAATCAACCTTAGATCTGTGAAGTTTGTGGATAGGAATAGTTTACTTAAGTTGGCGGGAATAAAATAAGAAAACTTCCTAATTATCTGTTCCCCTTTTCCACAATTAACCTCCAAATTCGGCTTTAAAGCCCCATATATTTACGTTATTAGGAAAAAAGCCAACAAAAGCACTCTCTTTTTTATATCCCCTTTTATACACATAATTTACTCGTCAGCTAAAGGAGAAAAAAATGAAGAAGCCAATGATGGCGTACTTTTTTCAGCAACGCCTAGCTCAATCGAGTAATAAAATAGAAGTGATGACTCTGGTTTATCTTAACGATATGTTCCAGTGGTCATAGCCTAACCTCAAGCAGAACTTAGCTCCTGATACTATACCCCCACTTCGTTGTATCTTAAGTTCTGCTTTTTCATCTTTTGCACTCCAATACCTTATTGCAGGTTACTAAAAGTTGACTATTTGAAATAGTATTATTTCATGCACTATTAGCGTTGTTGCAAAATTCTTACAAGAGGCTAAACAGCCTAAAGAGAAATGATTTTGATATAAAACACTGAGCTTCAGGCATGCCAAACCCTCTAAGCTTGTTGAGCACTTTTAATCATGGTGTAAGTTTCACCAACTTGAGCGTGGTAGTTTCTTAGTTATAGTTTCTAACCCAGCAACTGCTTCACTCGATACATAGCTTTTTCGGAGAGTGCACATCTGAGCTCTTTCTTGACCTCCTTTATATACCGTAGAATGTCTTACATCCTAAAGCCAGATTACGAAGGTATCCACGCTCCTAAAAGGCCGATCCTTCCCTTGGCTAAATGATAGGAACTGCTCTCTTTATTCGTATGACATTCATGGCATTTTCTTGTGCCATAAGTGTCATCATCTGATACTTCTAGGACCGTTTAATGTGTCTGCCTAAGTAAATGGGGCAATACTTCGGCACCAGTTATTTAGATAAACTCAGAGCTACTGCGACTATTTCGCACGCGCTGGTATCTACGGCTAAATATAACTTGCGCCAGATACTCTATTGCGCTCCTAGTGTTGCTTTAAATGAAAGCTTAATGTCCTAAGCCCAACGGTATAGAGAAAACGCCCTTTACCACCAGTGCGGTAGTAATAGCTAGGTCTCAGATCCGACGAGACATAGTACGCTTGTTCGATTTGCTTTGCTTCTATTCGCTTATGGTTTATTCATCAACCCCAAAAGTGGGTAAGCCCCGGTTAATGAAGGCATTATTTAGTGGTTTTCTAACGAGGTTTACGCATAAGGTTATGGTTATTAACTAGTGCAGCCTATCAAATCGCAACTTATTTATTTAGTTACATCAAATTACTCAGCACAGACGAATTTGGTAAGAAAAGTTAAGTAATATTAAATTTTTAATATCGTTTAAATTTTACATTTCATTATAAACAACATTAGCAAATATAATTCACCATTAAAAAAGCCTAACAAAAATTAACAGTTAGGCTTTGTTTATTTTAAATTTAAAATATCATATAAACTAATTAATATATATGTTGCAAAACCGTGCTTGCAATCTGATTCACATTACTTCCATTAGCGTTAACCCCTTTAGAAGTAAAGTTCCACTCTTTATTTTTATAAGTCAAAAGGCCAATATAAATTCCTGTATGACTCCCTTGTTCATTTAAAGTGAAGCGACAAATCTCATTTGAAGATTGATCCAAAATACGGCAAAAAGCGTTTTCGACTTTATCGAAAGTTTGTCCTCTAAAACTGTTAACTGTAACAGCAATGTATTTAACAGAATTAGGCAACTTTGTCAGGTTAATAGTAATTTTCTCATCGTCACCATCACCTTTGCCTGTCAAATTATCTCCTTGGTGGATAACAGACTTACACTTTGATTTCAACTGAGCGTACCAAACAGAATCTAGTACATTTAAATTTTCATCAATCAATAGGCAGGATGCATCTAAGTCAATTGAAGCGGTACCGAAAATAGAAGCAAGGAAACCTTTCGATTTAGCTACGTCCCAACCTAAACCAACAGTAATACTAGATAATTTTTCAACTTCTTTAGTAAGCGATATCGTTGAGTTCTTTGATAAATTAATAGACATAATCTTACCTTATTGATAACCAGCCACAATGTCGCCGAGACCTAGTTGGTAGCCAGCTCCAACTGCATGGAACTCCCACTCGTTACCACTTTTAACTAACGAACCTACTTGCACAGCAGATTCGTTTGCAAACTCTTGACCTAGTTTGTACTCAGCAATCAAGCTCCCAGTTACGTCATTGTAAAGCCTAATGTAGCTGGTATTTACATGTGAAAAACCACGTGTATCGTTATGAATCGTAACAAAAATAGATAACTCAGCTGCTCTTAGGTCAATTGATTGCAGATCTATGTTGATGACCTCATCATCACCATCGCCAGCACCGGTGCGGTTATCACCATGGTGTACCACTGCTCCCTGGGGGCACTCCAGATTATTGTAAAAAACAAAGTGCTGATCAGACAAAAGTTTAGGCTGATCTTGTGCATCGTAAGAGCAAATAAATATACAGCAATCAATGTCAATTGGTGGTTCTGTGGGTATTAGATCCCAACCAAGCCCAAGCCTCAACTTACGCAACGCAGGCTCAGCTTTCGTTAAGTTTATTGCATTACCTTTTTCTAAATTAATCGACATTAATTATTCCTTATTTTTTAATAGCTTAGATAATTCTTTTTTCATATTAACCATTCTCTCATCAGCGATCTCGCGATTTCTAGCTCCCTCCTGTTCAATGGAAACAACATCTTGCAATGTGGTAATCAGAGTATTTTGCACGTGCTCCAGTGTTTCCAGATCTATAACTGAACGTTGATTCGCTCTTGCTGTTTGCAACGTATTTTGTCTTAATAAATCTGCATTTCTCTTAATTAAGTCATTTGTAGCATTGTCAATTTTGCCCGCAAGTTCTAGCGACTTTCTCTGCTCTAACATAGAAATAGCAAGCGTAAATTGCTTCTTCCACGATGGGATCGTTAATGTCTTAATATTGTCGAACTTCTCAATCAAAGTGATATTGTTAGTCTGTACCATCCGAATCATTGGAGCCGTTTGTAACGCAAGCATTTGCAATGACCTTAAGTCGTGAACACGTTTTTCAATACGATTGTGAAAGGACTGTAAGTCGCTTAATTCTTGCGCTTTTAAAGGAGAGTTTTCATCTTCAAGCTCTTTTGCTAAGACTTCTGCTTTACCTTTTATGAGCAAACGCCTTGATTCTCCGTATATTATGGCTTCTGTTAACGCCTTATACTGCGCTATGTTTTGAGAAAAAACAGTTTCGAGCTGAACAGAACGCTCCTGGAGACGCACTTGCTGCGAATTAATCTCTTTTACTACCCTGTCGAGCTGAGTGCTTACCGAGTTAAACTGAGCTAAAATAGCCTCTTTAGAATATTTGAATCTAGATATCAACTTTCCAAAAAAGCTGTCTTTCCCCATTAGCCCACTTAAATCAACTCCTTTAGCCAAGCCCACAACTTGATTTAGGTTCTCTCCCATTTCTTCCAGATCTTTAGTCCGAACTTGATTCAACATAGAGTCAGAATATTCAGCTATTTTCTCAGCTGACTCATGACCGAGAGTACTAATACCTCGTGACGAATAGATATCAATCTGATTAAGTTGAGTAACTATACGTTGAAATGCTTCTCTCGGGTTTAAGTTCGCTTCGTTCAGATCAGCTTGATAAACTTCAATGGATTTTTCAACACAACTGTATATACTTTTAACATTTTGTCCTTTAATCGTCGGAAGTTTAGAGATATCTGTAGTGCCTTCAACTATTAGTGAGTTTTCTATTGTTTTTACAACATTAGTATTAGATGAATTTTCTATATTGCTAGAATTAACATTTTTGGATGTAAAAGTCTTCGGTTGGAATACCATTTATCTCAGCTCCTCTATATTTCGAATCAATTGTTCCTGAATGTCGTTCAGCTCATAGTAAAGTATTGAATCGTTTGATTCGTCGATAGCAATAACTGTTAAAAATTGCTGTTTCCAGACTTGAATAATATCTACTTTAATTTTTTCTAACTGTTCAAAGCTACCTAACAAATTAGAGCTATATAATTCTATTTGGGGGAAAGTCAAATCTATCGATTGTTTTAGAGAAAGCAAAGTTTGTACTTTCCTTTCCCATCTTTTAATTGAATCAAATCCGTTTTTTTTAAAAGAGTCAGAAAGATTAATACTTTCTTGTTGAATTGATTTTTTTTCTTTATCCATCCTTAGTATCAATGCTAAAATTTTGAATATAAGGTTTTTATTCAAGCTTTGTAACTCTATAGACCAATACTGAAACTTTTCGAGATGCGTTCGCATTTCAGCTAGGTTATCAAATACTCGATTTATTCTTTCGTCAATATTATCACTTACATAATCAAAGTCATATTTAATCTTTCTTATTTTTTGATTATGGTTACCAAAAAGTTTAGATAGCTTCGTACCAAATTTATGTGGATTGAAAATATCAATATCTATACTTTTTGCCAATTTAATAATGATCTGTCCTAATCCTAAAATTTTATCTACCTTACTTAACTTAGCATAATCGGACAAAAACCCTTGTAATTGTTGGAATTTTTTTGACTCTACATTTCCAAATTCTATTTGATACATAGGATCATTGAAAATAATAGAATTGTAAATGTTAATTATAACCAAATAGTCTCCATTATTTAAATTGACATTTTTAAACTCTCTTCTACACAGTTTGTCAACTTCAATTTTAAAATCTTCTTCAACATTAACTAAGTCACTTTGAATTGACTTTATTTTATTGCTAAATAAAACAGAAGGTTTTTTCTTATTATTATATTTTATGTTTTTCCAATATTTTTCACTCTGAAGGTGTTCAAAACTCTCTTCGGATACAAGACTTCTATTAGACTTTATATGGCTAAATTTCTTGACAGCTAATTCATGTTTTTCTTCATTTTCAGGAAGTTCATTAACATGAGTTGGATCTAAATCTTTATGATGAAATGTTTTTATCATTACTTTTCGCACTATGATATTAAATCAAAACTTCCTCAATAATAATTATCAATTTGAGGTCATAAGTTGTCTAAAATGAATTAGCCAAAAATTTAGTTCGTTTAGCCCAATTACTGTGGCATGCTACTTCCATCATTTGTCCATTCATTTTATAAACTGCCGGGGAAGAATCTGCCAAAACTGACTCAGCTTGAACAATATGTGTATTTGAATAACTTTTAAAAAAACCTTCAATTATTTTAACTTGTTGAGGATGAATAGCAGTTTTTCCAAAAAGGCCATAGTTAACATCCATAGCAAGTTCCCTTATCAACGTTTTATGGTCATCGATCATATCAAACACAGGCGCAGAAAGCTCATAACCGTATGGCCTAAAAGCGATAATTAAATTCTCTATCACCGAACGTAAGGGGGTTTCATAAATTGTTTGGCCTGTCATACGTTTTATACCCAGAAGATTGAATAAATCGTTACCTCCTATACGAAGGCAAGTTATATCTCCATAGATATTTTGTAAACTTCTTCTAATCTCTGGTAATTTAAACGCATCAATTACATCAAGAGATTCTAAGGTAGGCATTAGTTTAAACTTAATAGAGTGACATTTTAATACTCTATGATAATCATCATTTGTTTTTAGATCATATTTAGGGAGAACAAAACCATCTATTTTTTCAATCCCTCTAAAATACAATATATTTTCAAGAACTTCTGGGCTTCTGGGACGAATAAACCTTTTGAACTGTGTATTTGAACTATCTAATCCATCGATCGCAACACTCAAATTCTTAAGTGATTGATTCAATTCACCTTCAGAAATGGCATCTTCAGTACAAAAAACCATACTCTTTGATCCCAATCCTTCTTTCATTAACATTTTTAGATTCGGGTGATTACACGGAGTATACAATGTTGCTCCCAAAGAGAAGTAGCTAGAGATGTTCATTTTATTGCCTCTATATTAAGTGGCTTAATAAGTGCACATGCTTCAAATAGCAAGGTTGGTTCTTCTTCTACTTTGACTCCTTTTTCATCTGCTAACATTAATAAATGTTTGACTTTATTGCTGTCTATTGAGCGAACAATAAGTAAAGAAGGAACACGTCTTAGCATGACTCTAGTTGCTTCGGCTATCCCAGGCTTAATATAGTTTACATCTTTAATAGAATATTTAATGGTCAATGAGGATATAAATCTTTTTATTTGATCTTTAGTGTTATCTAAATCGACAATTGTCTCATGTTGCTCAAAAGGTTCATCTTTAAAGTTTTCTTTCAAAAAACATTCTGCTATCTTTTCCACAAACCAGTGGGAATAGTCAAATTCTTTTAGGTGATTATTGATTACGCAGCCATGGAATTTTTGTTTTTTAGGATCTTGCCATAAACTTCGCGAAATCAAACCTGATACTGTAGAATTCAACATAGACGAAGGTATTGGATAGTCTTCTTTCGTGGCACAATAATCGGCAACCCCACCTGTATCACTGACAACATAAAGGTGCGGTTTTATATCAGTATTATTTCTTTTGTTATAAGAGAAAATAGATCGCTTTAATTCCTTAGTGATTACTCCTTTTGCAGTCCAGCCGTCAATGAATACTAAGGAAGAGGAATCATATCTTTTAATTTTCAACAAGTAATCAAGAGCAACCGAATCAATACCTCTATCCCGAATAATGCTAATACTATAATGACAAACTTTTCTATTAAAATAATACTCTAACGCTCTCTTTATTAAAACGCCAATTGGTGTTCCTGCTCTAGCTAAAGAAACCAGAGTGATATCTCCCAATTGATTATTATTAATCTTTTCAGCGAGAGAAAAAATGTGTTTTGCTAGTTTGTTTTTATACTTATCGGTAAATTCAAAGAACAGTCTTTGATATTTAATTGATGGTTTTGATTCTTTGTTCAATAATTCAGAGTAATGAACCCCTTCAGACTGGATTAGATTTTCTTTTTCATTAATTGAAAAGAACTGACACTTGACAACCTCTAAGAGGAACTGACAGTCGTTCTCATTATAACTACCGATTATTGGAGATATAGATAAGCTCATAATATTATTACCAAGATAATGAATCTGCGATCTGGCTTTTAGTGGGCATCAAAGCAAAATCAGAAAGTTTCATAAATGGGATATCAGATAGGCTATCGCCCATGGTTAAAATTAATGACTTTTCATCTAGCTGACGTATTATATAATCAACAGCTAATTTTTTCTGGGTATAAGGTGGCAAAAGTGCCATATTTCGGCCATTAATATGTATTTTTATATCATTTAAATCTATACTGATTTGTGAAAGTATTGAATCGAATATAAAATCATAATCTATACCTTCAGTGCATTTTACACAAACATAACAATCAATATCATCCTCGGAAACAATATAACTTTGTGCATTAAACCCTTTAGAAAGTATAAATTCTTTTAATTCTTCATTTATTAAATTCAATTTATCAGACCATAATCCAAGTGGAAATTTATTTTTAATATGCTCAACCCAGGCGTTGCACTTCTTTCCGTTAGGTTCAATAATTAAAGCACCATGAGAAACGACCATCCACGACTTAAATAATGAACTTACTTGAACCCTTTTGAGCGTGTTATAACTCCGTCCAGTTACCGGAATAATTGTAGATCTAGTGTCAATAAATAACTCCAAAAGAGTCCGCTGTTTCTCTGACATAAATGAACGAGCTTGGCCGTCAATATCTAATGACGCTATAGAAAGACTATCGCTTTCTGAAAACTTCCTTTTAGTTGCCATAAAACAATCATCAATATCTGTAAAAAGCACAGTACGCATGATAACTACTCTCTCTCAAGTGGAGAAAAACGCTGGGCTAATTGGTGCTCAGATCTAAGTGATTCGTCTTCTAAAAAGAGCACTGGTAGCCTCTCATTCTCTTGAAGGTTATAAATGTAATGCTCTACATCCCGGCTATCCACCTGAAAAGCTTCTTTCGTATTAATTGCATTTCCCACCAAAATCGGGGAACGAGTTGTAGATTGAAAGATCACATCTCCTCCTCGACTCTCTGCTAGCTCCGCAGCTAGGAAAGGCAAATATAGGTGCTCTCCATCTCCGATAACAGTTCTCGGAAAAGTAATATCTAATACAGGTATATGACCACAGAATGGCATTTTCATAGCAAATCGCCCTAAATCATCCCTACAAGGCTTTTTGACAAGGTCTCCATCAACTTTTTCTGGGAGAGAAAGATTTAAGTTAGGCTTTGCCTGAAAGTCAAACTGACCATCAATTAATGAAACATGAGTAACTGTAACATCCCACTCTTCATACTGAGCGCGATTTTCTTCGCTTAACCAGTTGACTAATGAGACTATTACAACCTCTTTCACAAATCGCATCTTTGGTAAAATCTTATCACCGAGTAACTTTAGCGTACGACCAGTTGAAATCTCATCATCAACGAGTATAAGACGCTGACAATTAGAAATAGGTTCTAATAGTTCTATCTTTGGTTGATACAAAATATGATCAATAGCGTGACTATGATTTTCATCTAACGTAAACCAGATTGGCAGGTCGCACTTGTAACGAGTGGTATGCTGATAGTAAACTTCTCTGCTTTGTGCCCTAGCTAGACTATCCGCAACACCAGCACCAAAGCCCGTCGCGGTCTCAGCCATACCAATCACAAAACTGCCTAGATCATTATTAATCTGCGAAACAAGTAAATCATAAGTATCTCTCATCGTACTTGGTTTTACTGAAATATGTTTACCTAAAACTTTAGAAACAAATAAAAAACCTCTTTTAGGGTTCTCTCTTGAAGCGAAGTCTAATAGATCCTCAAATGGCATCATCTGCTTAAATAAATCAATATTTAATGTTCCATTTTTAATTTCTATTTTAAATTTATTCATTATTATCGGTTGCTAATTAATTTCATTCATCGTGATTATTTACTTTCACAAATATAAAAAAGAATGAAGAGATCACTTAAAAAATAGAGTTAATATAATAATAAACATAAAAAATGTATATTAGGAACTTGCAGAAAGAACTAAAACTCTAATAATTTAGTGATTATGCATGTCAAGCATGTGCTTTGAACATCAAAATCACTAAAAGTCTTAGTTTTTGTCCTTTCCATCGAAAATTAAAGGTAATTTCAATCGTATAACTTCCACGTAGATAAGGTGTAACACTTTACCTAAATCAATAGATTTAAATGCCTATTCCTCCGCACCTCTCCAACTTCAACATTTAATTCAATGATAACCGCTAACTTATCGTCATTCCTTAAGGCTCTAAACTCATTGTTTTATGAGAAGGTTTACCTTTAAACCTAACTCGTTTTGAAGGTAACAGGTAAGCTAGTAGTTTATCACCCTAAGCTAAGTCAAATTACACCTTAAAGCTCCATTGCAGTTTTTGTGGTTACTAAAAGTTAACTAGTTGAAACACCGCAAAACAGAGTCTACATTGAAGTCTCATCCCCCAATCGCTTTGTTGAGAAAGGGGCATTCATGGATATACACCACCAATTCGGGAGTCAATATGGCAACTTCAGTGAAACTTAAAGCGGGCGACAGCTTCCCTCATCTTCAAGCCACTTTGCTAGATGGTTCAAGCGTAACGTTGGGTCAGCCGCAAGGTGATGCGACTTGGCAAGCAGTATTCGTTTATCGTGGTAAACACTGCCCTCTTTGTACTAAGTACCTCAACGAGCTTGAGAGTTACAAACAGGCTTTCGCTGATGCTGGCGTCGATATTCTTGCCGTTTCTGGCGATTCAAAAGCACAGCTAGAGGGGCATCTAGAGAAACTCGAAATCAGCTTCCCTATCGCTTACGGCCTGACCGAAGAACAAATGAAAACGCTAGGCTTGTATGTATCTATTCCTCGATCTGAACAGGAAACCGATCATAATTTCGCAGAACCAGGTCTGTTTGTGGTGAATGAACACGGCGACTTACACGTGGTGGATATTTCAAACAACCCGTTTGTTCGCCCTGAGCTTGGCGCGCTATCACGCGGATTGGCATGGATTCGCGATCCAAACAATAACTACCCTATCCGTGGCACGTTGGATTACTAACATCTTCTACACCCAAGTAAACTTTCTATCCTTAAATAAGTTAGGATTCTTGCCTTAGTGAGAATAACTTGGAATGCATATCAGATCCGTGAGATCTGATATGTATCAACAAGTTGGAAATAGAGTCCTTGTTCATTATACAACGCCTTGATGAAAAACAAGATCAGTGAAGTCCAGGCTCCCCTCAAACGACGTTAAGTATTTACTTCTAAGTCACTTTCACGATAAATACATGAAATTAAGACTAAAAACTTAGACTTAACGGATATATAAATCATAACGGTACCTACACAAGTAGTTGGCTAGCGATTATTATCCTATTGCAACTCACAATTGTGCAATTCTAATAATTCATACCATAAATGAAAACATAGATACCGTAAGAGACAAAATAAAAGCAAACGATTAAATTATCAATAAAACACCGTTCAATTAAAAATAAAAAATTTTCACTTTATATAAATATAATTAATCGTTATTTGCAATCACACATCTTAATTGAGAAATACAGTATGAATAAAATCTCTTTGCTTTATATGGCCGTTTGTATCGGATTAGTTGGATGCGGTTCAGGAGGAAGCGACAACGATCCAGCAAAAGATATACATCCCACCATTTCAAATCCGGAACAAATCAACGCAATGACGGTGGACAAAGGTCATTTCTATTGTTCTGTAAACCAACAAAAACTGGAACACGGAGGGACATCTGCAAGCATGTCCTACCTAATTGAAAAGAAAAGAAATTCTACGGTTGTTGACGATTATGAATGTACCGAATACGGTTTAAAGAAAGGTGAGTCAATTATCGTCACTAAAAGTGCAATTGAAAACTTTTCATACTCAAAACATTATAAAAGCACGAAGAAGAATGACATTAATGGGTTTAAAATCATCTACCCTACAGGACTTACGACTCCGATTAATAAAGATTATGAAAAAATTACGATCACGTATAATACGGAGAGACCTGACGTTAACATTAAGATAATTCAATATTTTGACGAAAAGTCTAAATTATATACCATCAAAAAATATGAAAGCCACGTTAACGACAACTCACCAATAGGTTTAGTTGAGAAAGAGGAATTCGATAAATATTCCGATTTTGAAAAGAAACTGGAATTAAATAGTGCTTTTTTAAATTCAACTGAAGTGAATGATTTATTCTACAACTTATTAAGTATGATAAAATAATAACTAAAAATCAAAAACTTAAAAAGTACGATTATGCTCAAGTAGCTTCGATATGCCTGACTCGAAAGAGTACGTTGTTTTACGAAACAAATTACGATTTTAATGAAGCACATCTAAGTTACTTGGGTATAAACGGCGATGTATTGTTAATCAGCTTTCAAAAGAGAGTGACGTTTGCGATTAACTACTTTGGTCTTAACGAAGCTCAATTTGATGCTTTTCAGACCAAATTCGCAAATCATCAAGAATCTTAAGTGCGGTACGGCCGAACTCTGTTAGTTCATAGCTGACTGCAATTGGGCGGTCGCTGATCACTTTACGCACCACCATACCTTCCGCTTCTAGCTCTTTAAGACGTTGGTCGATCATCTTTTTACTTGCACCGCCTAGCATGCGTGCTAAGTCATTGAAACGAACTGGGCCGTCTTTCAAATGATAAATCAGAGAACCTTTCCATTTACCACCAATTAGACGCATCCCTTTCTCGATAGCACATGGCTCCGCACATACGTTCGCCACTGACTTACGACCTTTGCTATCTACACTGATTCTGCTTTCCACAATACACCTCAAGATACGCACCTAATCTAGGTAACGAAAAGTAAGCTAGATACATTTAGTGCTTTAGAGTAATAAAAACGTCACCTCGCCGCAAACAAATAAAAATGGACCGCATGTAGCAGTCCATCTCAATTCATCATTCAGTTCGCACTATCTTTCTAAAAGGATTAGAAGTTTTCGTTAATGTGCGCTTCGAAACGAACAAAATCGTTTTCGATATCTGCGTTCTTCATCACGTCGTAACAAGCAAATGTAGGCAGTGCTGACATACCAAAGAAGCGGAAGTTAGCGTGCATGTGGAACATCAAATCGTCCACGCCTTTACCTTGGAATAGGTATTCGTTCTCATCATCAAACGATTCTTCTGGCGCGTTGAATGTCAGTGACAGCATGTATTTGCTGTTGGTTTGAGTGCCGCCTGTACCATAGTTTTTCTTTGGTTCTTCTGCGCTACGGCCATCGAATGCACACAGTGCGCCGCCCATACCCGCAGTAAACACGTCGTCCATGTATTTTTTGAATGACCAAGGCACAGACATCCAGTTGATTGGGCTTTGGATGATCACGCGATCAGCCCACTCAAAGTGTGCGAGTTGCTCATCTACGTTGATCTCATCTTGCATTGTCACAACGCGAACCTCATGGCCTTTTGCTTGCAGAAGCGTCTGTGCTTTGTCGACAAGAGAAGCATTTAGACGACCTTCTGAATATGGTGATGGTTCGTGTGCATTGATGATCAGTACGTTGCTCATGGGATTACCTTTAAATAAGTTCACAAGATGACGCAGTAACCATTGTGCGTCGGGTGTGGTTTATTATGGTAACCTAGAAATATAGTGCAATTAGTTAACTTTTAGTAACCTACTTAATTTTTTATTATATCACTGTTTTTAAAACATATATTTTTTCAATTTTTTATTCATCGTTATTTTACGATTAATTTTTTCATCGATTTGTTGCATCTTCCACAGAGCAGGCGTACAATTTATCGCAATTCGACGATTAACTATTAAGGCCAGCGAATGAGTGATAAGTGCAAGGACACGTGCGAAGTCGTTTTTCAGACAACGCAACAACAGCTCGAGAAAGAACAAACTCTAGCAGCGCAAGCAAAAGCTTTGTCGCATCCAGCACGTTTGCGCATTCTGCATATCCTGCACACGCTCGATACCATGGGCGGTTGTTTGAACAGTGATTTGGTTTCTGAACTGGGTCTTGCGCAATCTACTGTTTCCGAGCACTTGCGTATTCTAAAGCAAGCAGGCTTTATCAGCGCCGAGCCAAACCCACCTAAGGTGTGTTACCGCATTCAACGCGACGCGTTTGATCAGTTCAATCTAGGATTTTCCAAGTTATTTGATTAATGCCCTTTGCACGCTGTTCAGGCGTGCAGAGATAAACTATACCTTTAACTATCGCCTTTCGACGATAAACGAATAAGAGAACACTATGACTACTCAAGTTTTAAATAGTGCCAGCGACAAAATGAGCTTCTTGGACCGTTACCTAACGGTGTGGATTTTTGTGGCAATGGCAATCGGTGTAGGTATTGGCGCAGCATTCCCTCAAGTTGCTGAGTGGAACGAGTCAATGTCAGTTGGTAGCACAAACGTACCGCTAGCGATTGGTTTGATTTTGATGATGTACCCGCCACTCGCAAAGGTGAACTACAACTTGCTAGGCACAGTGACGAAAGATAAAAAAGCGATCACGCTGTCTTTGGTCATGAACTGGATTGTCGGCCCTATTTTGATGTTCATCCTTGCATTGACTTTCCTAGGTGATCATCCGGGTTACATGGTTGGTATCATTCTGATTGGTCTTGCTCGTTGTATTGCCATGGTATTGGTATGGAACGATATCGGTGGCGGTAACAAAGAATACGGTGCAGCCCTAGTTGCACTAAACAGCGCTTTCCAAATCGTGACTTACAGTGTGATGGCATGGTTATTCATCACTGTGTTGCCACCAGTCTTTGGTTACGAAGGTTTCGTGGTTGATATCTCGATGATGGACATCGCGGAAAGCGTTCTGATTTACCTTGGTATCCCATTCCTAGCGGGCTTCCTAAGCCGTAAATGGCTGGTCGCTGCGAAAGGTGAGCAATGGTACAACGACGTGTTCATCCCACGCATTTCACCAATTACCCTTATCGCCCTACTTGCGACCATCGTACTGATGTTCAGCTTAAAAGGTGAGATGATTCTTGAACTGCCAATGGATGTATTCCGTGTAGCAATTCCACTGGCTATCTACTTTGTGTTGATGTTCTTTGTCAGCTTCTTCGTTGGTAAGAAAATGGGCATCGACTACGACAAAAATGCGTCGATTGCCTTCACAGCAACAGGCAACAACTTTGAATTGGCTATTGCGGTTTCTATCGCGGTGTTTGGACTAAACTCAGACCAAGCTTTTGCTGGTGTCATTGGCCCGCTGATCGAAGTGCCTGTGTTGATTGCTTTGGTGAATGTAGCATTGCGAATGAAAGCCAAATATTATGGCTAACCTAAAAAGCACAAAAAATACAAAAGCGGTAAAACATTAACTCACTACCGTTTTAATATACTCGCTGGGCGTTAGGCCGAACTTACTTTTAAAGCGTTGGCTAAAACGCCCCTCTGACTGATAACCACACAACTGTGCGAGCATAGCAACGTTATACGAGCCATTTTGCATCAAGTAAAGTGCGTGATTTAAGCGCACTTCTGCCAATACTTCACGATACTGGGTACCTTCTTGTTTCAGTTTGCGTATCAATGTTGCTCGGCTCATAGCAAAGTGCCCCGCGACCATGTCTAATGGATGCTCATCCCCTGGAGAGCGCGATAAGTAACGACTAAGTTTCTGACTAAAAGAGATATGTGAACTCGAGAACAACCGATGCAATAACCCTCTCTCAGCTAGCTGCTGATATAGGCCCATAATCCAATAGCGTTGTGTCGCTTCACTTAAGCTTTCCCGCTCAAACGAAAACAAAGCATTTAACGTCGCTTTCAATGCTTTATCTGTCTCAACAACGGGTACATAGTTTCCTAATGCGTTGCTCATGCTTAGCTCCAACATTTCATCGCTAGGCACACAGTGAAAACTGAACATTCGAGAAAGAAATCGCCCTTGTAGAGGAAGGTTTTCAAAATTTAGGGATGCATTTGCTTCACAAAGCATGATATTTGGATGATGGATGTCGAGTACTTCATCATTCCAGAAAAGATGTTTATTCCCCTTAACAATCTGAATAAGGCTTGGGGAGTGAATCCTGACATTACGAAGCTTCTGCTGCTGCTCCGCACGAAACAGCGTAACCTGATATTGGTGACCCATTCTCTCCCCTTATATTCAATTATCGCGTGTAAGTCGTGGTTAATGTCGCTTTACCCAAAGCAACACTATTCAAAGTAAACCCTACAATGGCTGGTGGCGTGTTTTCATCCAAATTCAGTTCTTCAGTTGGCAATGCCCACACCGTAAACTGGTAACGATGCATCCCATCATTCTTTGGAGGACACGCGCCGCCGAACCCCGTTGTGCCGTAGTCAATACGAGATTCTTTGCCGCCTAACTTGTTCATATCAATGCCTCGAGGCAGCTCGCTAACGGTGGATGGAATATTAAACGCTATCCAATGCCAAAAACCACTGCCTGTTGGCGCGTCGGGGTCATACACGGTGATCGCAAAACTTTTTGTGCCCTTTGGAGCTTCTTTCCACATCAATTGTGGTGATTGATTCCCGCCATCACATCCCCAACCAGAGTATTCAAATGTCTTCGCCATCGGGTGGCCTTCTTGAATATCTCTACTCACGAGTTCAAATGCATGGGTAGAACCGACCGCAAAAACACTCAATGCCAAAACTGATTTGTAGATCGCTTTCATGTTTTTCTTCCTTTCAATGAATTCAACACTAGTGTAAGTACCCAGCAGTCCGAATCCTTGTCAGTAAGTATCAAAAAACACAAAATAATCTATAATTTTGACACTTTAAGATTCTAACACAAATTTCTTACTCTCTTAATTGCACTTGGTTTATGCTAATTAATCGCTCACGGAATAAGGAAGGAAAATGGAATTGGATATCTACGTGGTGGACGCCTTCACCGATACGCAATTCAAAGGCAACTCAGCAGCGGTGGTACCGTTAGAGGAATGGCTAGCCCCAGAATTGATGCAAAATATCGCGACAGAAAACAACTTGTCGGAAACGGCTTTTCTAAAATCCATTGGCGCAAACCGATATGAGATTCGTTGGTTCTCTCCTATAACTGAAATCGACTTTTGTGGACACGCCACACTGGCCTCGTCGTTAGTGCTGTTTGATGAGCTTGGCATTAATGGCACGATTGAATTTCATACTCTGGAAGTAGGAACCCTCACCGTAGAGAAGAATGCGCAAGGTAAGATCGAGATGACGTTCCCTGCTCGTCTTCCAAAAGCCGTTTCTGATATTCCCTCGGCATTGATTGAAGGCCTAAGTTGCGATGTGGAACGCGTACTGCTTAGCCCTCAAGCGTATTTCGTGGTGGTCGACAGCCAACAGGAGGTACTTGAGGTTCAATACCGTTCAGAGCACCTCAAGACACTCGCTCCTTACGATGTGGTCGTTACCGCGAAAGGCGATCAACAAGACTTTGTATCTCGTTACTTTTGGCCTGCAAATGGTGGTGACGAAGACCCCGTAACTGGCTCGATTCACGCTGGATTAGCACCGTTCTGGGCAGAAGCGTTAGGCAAAACATCACTGGTCGCTTACCAAGCTTCTCAGCGCGGAGGTATTTTGCACTGTGAAGTTACTGACGAACAAGTAAGAGTATCTGGCGACGGCGTGCTCTACATGAAAGGCAAGATTTTTGTTTAAATGATATTCACGTAATCAACTAAAAGAGCCAAGTAAAGCACGGCTTCAGCAGGATAAAGCCAGTTTCAATAATTAATCAATTGATGAATATTGAAGGAATTAACTTCCTAGCCGGATAAAACTGACTCACGTTACACTGAATGCAGTCCCACACTCTTCTATAGCTTGATACGAGTTCGAGCTCACCTTCTTAGAGGAAGCGTCGCATGATGAAGCGAATCATTCTTGGCACCCTAGTCCTGACTCTTTTAACTGCCTGTTCCAAAGATGACGGACAGCAAGCCCTTGGCACATTAGAACGTGACCGCGTAACCTTTACTGCCACCTCTAGCGAGATAATTCGTGCCCTACCCATTAAGGAAGGCAGCCAAGTCACCGAAGGAGAAGTGCTGGTTCAGCTCGATACAAAGAACCAAGAAGCCGTTTTAGCTCACGCCGTAGCTGAACAAGCCAAGGCTGACGCTTATCTTTTAAAATTGACCAATGGTGAGCGACCAGAAGACATTGCAGCAGCGCAAGCACGCGTTGCCAGAGCGGAAGCTCAATTGGTTGAAGCGCAAAAGAACTACCAACGTAAAGCGGAGTTAGTTCGCAAGAAACTCATCAGTCAATCAGAAAAAGACACCGCTTTAGCAGCCAGAGATTCTGCCCGTGCAGAGCTAGACTCCTCACAAGAAGAGTTCAGCAAACTGACCGCTGGCTCTCGTCCTGAAGATATTGAACAAGCGAAAGCCGCACTCATGGCTGCAAAAGCCGATGTAGCACTGCAAGAACAAAAGCTGGCAGAACTCACCATCACGGCCACGCGAGATGGCTTGTTAGATAACCTACCGTTTAACCTTGGTGAACGCGTTCCTGTGAATGGCATTGTTGCCGTAATTCAAGCGAGCCACGTCCCATACGCCCGTGTTTATGTTCCTGCCAATTATCGAGTCAACTTTGTGCCGGGTAAAACGGTTAACGTGCATGTAGATGGCGTTGAGCAACCATATAGCGGCACCGTTCGTTGGGTAGCGACTGAGCCTTCATTCACACCTTATTTCGCGCTTACCGAGGAAGAACGCTCTCGTTTGATGTACCTAGCAGAAGTCGACCTTCAAGACTCAGCAAAATCCTTGCCTTCAGGTATACCAGCGCAAGTGGATTTGGTGGAGTAAGCCAATGACCGAATTCGCGATTCAAGCTGAAAATGTAGTGAAGAAGTTTGGTGACTTCACCGCCATCAACAACATCACGCTTAATGTGCCTAAAGGCAGTATTTATGGTTTTCTTGGCCCTAACGGCTGCGGTAAATCGACAACCATTCGAGTATTGACGGGATTGCTTAGCCCAAGTGAGGGCAATGTTGATGTACTCGGGCTAGAGATCCCAAAACAATCTGAGCTTCTGCGCCTCAAGATTGGCTACATGACGCAAAAGTTCTCCCTTTATGATGACCTGACGGTTCAAGAGAATCTTGAGTTTATTGGACAAATCTTTGGTATGGAAACCAAGGCCCTAAAAGCTCGCATCGAAGAACAACTAGCCACCTACGGTCTCGACCAACTACGCAAACAGCGCGTCGGCGGAATGAGTGGCGGGCAGAAACAACGCTTGTCTCTCGCCGCAGCCACCATGCATAAACCAGAACTGTTGTTTCTCGATGAACCCACGTCTGCGGTTGACCCAGAGAACCGACGCGATTTCTGGGAGCAATTGTTTGATCTCTCTGACCAAGGTACGACGATTTTGGTCACTACGCACTACATGGATGAAGCAGAACGCTGTCATCGTCTGGCGATTATGGAAGCCGGGGAAATCCGCGCCGATGGTGAGCCAGAAGAACTCATGGCGCAAATGGGCGTTAACATCGTCGAAGTCAAAGCGGATAACTTACGCGAGCTAAAAGAGAAAGTCATTCAGCGCGAAGAAGTCCGTTCTGCCGCACAGCTCGGCATTCGCTTACGCATTTTGATCCACGAGCACATCGAACAACCGATCGAATGGTTAACCCAAACCTTTCCTGAGCTTGATGGCTGCGAGATGAACATTGCTCGCCCGAGCTTGGAAGATGTGTTTGTCAGCGTGACGGGAGAAGGTCGCCAATGATGAAATCTATTGCCCGCATGAAAGCGGTGATGATCAAAGAGATCCGTCAGCTTTCACGTGACCGCATTACCTTTGGCATGGTCGTGATGATCCCGCTAATTCAGCTTCTGCTGTTCGGCTTTGCCATTAATACCGATATTCGCAACATTCCCGTTGGCGTCGTCGATCAAAGTGGCAGCACTGCCGGGCGTGTGATCACCGAGTCCGTCAAAGTCACACAAGTGGTCGATGTGGTCGAAACCTTTGCTACCGCTTCAGAAGCCGAGCAAGCCATTCAAGACGGTTTGGTGCGAGCGGCTTTAATTCTGCCTAGCGACTTAACCCAACGTATGGTACAAGGCAGAGAGCTTGGCCAGTGGATTGTAGATGGTTCAGACACCATGATCAGTTCTGCGATTCTCTCACTGCAAACCATGCCGTTAACGGATTTTGATTTTGAGATACGCCCTGCCCCAACCAAAACCTTTGAAGTGGCGCTGTATTACAACCCGAGTAGGCGCTCGGCGGTGAACATTGTCCCCGGTTTATTGGGCGTGATTCTGACCATGACGATGATCTTGTTCACCAGTGCAGCCATTGTTCGAGAACGGGAACGCGGTAATTTAGAGTTACTGATTACTACGCCAATCCACTCCATCGAACTCATGGTAGCGAAGATCATTCCATACATCTTTGTTGGTCTGATTCAGGTGTTTATCATTTTAGGCTTGGGACACTGGATATTTGGCGTGCCGATAAACGGCGCCATTAGTCAGATACTGTTTGGTACGCTGCTGTTTATCGCCGCGAGTTTAACCTTAGGTTTGGTGATATCCACCATTGCGACGACGCAGCTTCAAGCAATGCAGATGACGGTGTTTATTCTTTTGCCATCGATTCTTCTGTCCGGATTTATGTTCCCTTATGAAGGAATGCCCATCGCGGCACAATGGATATCCGAAGCGCTGCCTGCCACCCACTTTATGCGAATTATTCGTGGTGTGGTGCTGCGTGGTGCAGACCTAATAGAGCTATGGCGAGATACAGTTTGGTTACTTGGATTCACCGTTATCGGCCTTATTGTCGCTTCATTTCGCTTCAAAAAATCACTCGACTAATCCCACGATATTGCGTTCATTCCTTAAAAACAAAAATAGCCCCAACGAAGGGCTATTTTTTGTTTGTGTATTCATACACTGTGCTATCGAGCTCAACTCTCAGACAATATTAATAGTACTCACCGTAGGAACAATCTCGTAAATCGGAAATATTGTAGTTTTTCAAAGAGTTTATTTTAAAGTTGAACACTACCTGTTTACAGACAACGCCTTCGCGATCCGTGTACGTGATAATACCTTCACTGTACGCTCGCTGACCATCAGAGGATGTCACGTCAGCAACAAGTTCCAAATGGCCCTTATGCGCGTCTACGCGATTCATCATCTCAAACACATCTACCCACTCTTCGCGATTTGCCATTTGTATTAGCATCGACTTCGCCTGTGTTTCCAACTGCTGGGGGTATACATAATAACGGTTGTAACCAAAGTACGCGCACATAAGTAATAAAACGAGTGCAAATGAGGTTGTTCTTGTCATACAAGCTTCCTCTTGTTGTTATAAAAATCTTGCTTCGTTAATTCAGTATAGGAAGCGAGCAAAGTTTAGGTTATAGAACTTGCCCAAATAACAGAGGACAGTCAGAGACAGTCAATTCTATGACAAGCTCAACAACAAACTTTATTGCACTCTCATCATGGGCTTGAACAAAAATACGCCATAGAGACAGTAAGAAGTAAGAAGGGAAAACTAACCGGAGCGCGGTGATAACAGAAAAGTAAAAGGAGTTTGAAGAAAAAGACAATCCGAGTGAATGTAGTGAGAGCGGAAATCAAGATTAGATTATCTGCCCATCAACTAGGCTCAAATTGTCAGTGACAACAACGTGACTCACCGAGTTTAAACGTGTTGGTAACTATCTTCGAGAGACTCTGTCTGCGTTGTCTTTTCGCTCACTTCCACTTTAACCGCAGCGACCTTGAACTCAGGGATCTTCGCATGCGGATCAGTAGCCGTTGTCGTTAGGCGGTTGACTGGCGATTCAACAAAGTGGAATGGAATGAACACCACTCCTTTTTGAATACGCTTAGTCACAAAGGCATCAATCTCAATGCTGCCGCGACGTGTAGACACCGTCAGACGTTGACCATTACTGATGCCTAGCGCTTCTGCGTCTTCCACACTCACCATCGCACGTGGGCCAGCAAGGTTATCCAACCCTTTGGTTTTGCGCGTCATGGTTCCAGTATGGAACTGCTCAAGTACGCGACCCGTCGTTAACACAAGTGGGTACTCTTCGTCTGGCAGCTCAGCCGCATAACGGAACGGTACACCCACCATTTGCCCTTTACCACGAGTAAACTGGGTTTGGTGCATGATGCGAGTACCCGCAGGGTTGTTCTTGTTGCTCGGCCATTGTACACCGTTTGGCGTAATGGCATCCCAACGAAGACCCGCGTATTGAGGTGTCACTCGTGTGATTTCATTGGTGATATCAGACACGCAGTGGTAATCCCAATCACTGCCCATAGCATTGGCGATTTCTTGAATAATCCACCAATCTTCTTTCGCTTCACCCGGCGCCGTGACAACCGGACTCACACGCTGAACACGACGTTCCGTATTGGTGAAGTGCCCTGCTTTCTCTGCAAACGAGCAAGAAGGTAGAACCACATCCGCGTATTGAGCGGTTTCCGTTAGGAAGATGTCTTGAACCACTAAGAAATCGAGCGCTTCTAAACCTTCAATCACATGCGCTTGGTTAGGGTCACTCAACACTGGGTTCTCACCCATGATGTACATACCACGAACGTCACGATGGCAAGCCGCATCAATGATTTCTGTCAGGGTTAGACCTTGCTCAGAAGGCAGATTTGGTGCGTTCCATTCAATCGCAAACTTCTGACGCACAATTGGGTTGTATACCTTTTGATAGCCCGGGAAGCTGTTTGGCAAAGCGCCCATATCACACGCGCCTTGCACGTTAGATTGACCACGTAGCGGGTTGATACCACCACCTTCAATACCGATGTTGCCACACAGCAATTGCAGGTTAGCGATAGAACGGACGTTGTCATGACCTGTCGTGTGCTGAGTAATACCCATCGAGTAGTAAACAGCCGTACGATCCGCGGTGCCGACCATGCGCGCCATTGCTTGAATGTCTTCGGCTTTTACGCCCGTAATCAACTCCACTTTATCGAGGTTGTAAGCTGGCGACATCACTTCTTGCAGTAAGGTATCAAAGCCGTCGACACGTTCTTCGATGTACTCTTGATCGTACCAACCGTTCTTGATGATCTGCTGCATGACGCCATTTAGGAGCATCACATCTGTACCCGGACGGTGCGCCATATACAGCTCAGCATGCTCTGCCATATCAACACGTTTCGGGTCAGCCACAATCAAACGAGCACCGTGGTGACGAATTGCTTGTTTGATATGTGAAGCGATAATCGGGTGCGCCGATGTGGTATCCGAACCAATAATGAAGATCACATCCGAGTGCTTAATACTTGGGATGTCATTGGTCATTGCACCACTACCCAGTGACGCTTCAAGTCCGGTTACACTCGATGCGTGACACAAACGCGCACAGTGGTCGACGTTATTGGTGCCCAGTTCACGACGGACAAATTTTTGGAACGCGTAGTTGTCTTCGTTGGTGGTTTTCGCTGAAGAGAAACCCGCTAATGCGTTGCTGCCAAAATCTTGCTTGATGCCAGAGAACTTGCTCGCAATCAGTTGAATCGCCTCTTCCCAGCTTGCAGGCTGCAACCAACCGTCTTTGCGGATCAAAGGCGTGGTAAGACGCTCTTCACTGCCTATGAAATCAAAACCAAAGCGCCCTTTCACACACAGCATGCCTTGGTTCACTGGCGAGTCACCGCCTTTCACGTAACGAATCGTATTGGTTGCTTCGTCCACGAACATGGTCAACTTACAACCCACACCACAGTATGTACAAATGGTGTCGACCGCTTTCAGATCTTCAGTACGACCTTGCGAACGGTCACGACTATCGACCATTGCGCCCGTTGGACACACTTGAACGCACGCGCCACATTGCACGCAGTTCGAATCGCCCATTAGGGTTAAGCCATTCTTGTTACTTCCAAAGTGTGGACGATCATCAGGACGTAATGCTGGACGACCTTGTTTATCGCACACAAAGTTCAGTACACCGTGTACGGCTTTGTCGCGGCACGCTTGGATGCACTGACCACAACTAATACAGCGGTTGGCATCAAACTCAATAAACTCAGAGCTGCGGTCAACTTCGTACTTATGACGCAAGTCTTTCGCACGAAGATCTAACCAATCTTGATGCGATTTAATCTGCAAGGAGAAGTCAAAGCTTTGCTCAGCCTCATATTCGGTGGAGTAATCACGCAGCGCACAATCGGTATTTGCCTGACAGCCACATTCTAGACAGCGCGCTGCTTCTTTCATTGCTTCTTCGTTATCAAAACCCAACTCCACTTCAGCGAAGCTTTGCTCGCGTTGTGCTGGAGTCAATTCTGGCATGATAGAGCGAGCGACTTTCTGGATGTTCTCGAAGTGAAGCGGGTCGACTTGAGAGAGCTTCTTCTCTTTACGCGAGTTAAACGCCGCCTTTGGCATGTCTGCCATATCGCCATTCAAAAACAGATCAATGGCTTTTGCCGCAACGCGGCCATCACCCACGGCTTCAACTGCCGTTGCAGGACCACGGCGGAAATCACCAATACTGAAGATGTTGCCTGTGCCTGTGTGCATGGTCTTTTCATCTGCATCAGAGGTGTTCCAGCGCGTAAGTGGAATCGACAAATCTTCACCTTCGAGGAAGCTCAGATCTGGCTTTTGCGATACTGCCGCAATCACGGTGTCGAACTCTTCGGTAAAGAACTCGCCGGTTGGTTTAGGGCTTCGACGACCAGATGCATCCGGCTCACCCAACGCCATGCGCTCTAGACGAATCGCATTCACGCGTCCGGTTTCATCGGCAAGGTTTTCTGCAGGGTTGGTCAAGAAGTGGAATTTCACCCCTTCGTGTTCCGCTTCGACAATCTCGTAGTCTTCTGCCGGCATTTCGTCACGGGTACGACGGTAAATCAACGTGGTGTCTGCACCAGCACGACGCGCAGTACGAGCACAGTCAATTGCCGTGTTACCACCACCGATCACCGCGACTTTCTGACCCGTGACGTAGTTTTGCTCAGTAACGTAATCTTTCAGGTAATCAACGCCCAGGTAACAACCTTCAAGGTCGCTGCCTGTGTAATGCATTTCAACCGCTTGAGACGCACCGACAGCCAAACACACTGCATCGTATTCTTCGCTCAATTGAGAAAGCGTGAAATCCACACCCAGCTTTTGATTGGTGTGAACTTGCATGCCATTGCGGCACATCAGTTCGATTTCTTTATCGAGAATGTCTTTTGGCAAACGGTATTCAGGAATGCCATAACGCAACCAACCACCCGCTTTTGGCATGGATTCAAAGACCGTAACATCGTAGCCTTCGTTCGATAGATAGTAGCCAGCCGTCAGACCACCAGGACCACTGCCGACGACGGCAATGTTCAAACCTTTGCTTGGTTTCTTTTCTGGTACATAGGCTTCATGCGCAGACAAATCCGCATCCGCGGCATGACGTTTTAGCTGACGAATAGCGATAGGCTCATCGACTAACGAGCGGCGACATTCACTCTCACAAAATGCCGGGCACACACGGCCAATCGATAACGGCATAGGAAGCGTACGCTTAATCACTTCAATCGCTTTTTGATGATCGTTCTGTGCGATGTGATAAAGGTACGATTGGATATCCACGCCCGCAGGACACGCGGTTTTACATGGCGCTTCACAATCGGCGTAATGGTCCGTCATGATGCGGTTAAGTGCTTTGCTGCGGTGCTCGCTTAATTGTTCTGATTGCGTGACCACATTAAGGCCGCGGTAAACTTCGAGTTCACACGCACGCTTAGTACCGCCACTTTCGACTTCAACTACACACAAGTCACACGGTACTTTTTCATTACTTTTGTTCATTCCGCACAGCGATGGGATCTCGACCCCACACACTTTTGCTGCTTCTAAAAGGGTTAGACCCTCTTCTACAATTCTATATTTTCCATCGATGACAATTTCTATCATGCAACCCCCGCAGCAAAGCAAATCCAAATCTGCACAAGTAAAACCATGCATTCTATAAGGATAATCATTTGTAAGACAAGTTAGTGTGATGTAAAACTTATAAACCACATTTTTCACGTGTCATAAAAAGCGAGGGCTTCTTTCGCTAACTTTCAACACTCGGTGTTTAACAAACGTTTTACTCCCTCGAAAGTGCGAAAACTGAAGGGTTGGACTATTTTGATAATAAGAGTAATAAATGATTGACCTTACCCTTAGGTTAACCTTTAGAATCGAAGGGGTTTCATCATTTTCATCAAACACATGGGAAAGGGTATGCACTTAAAATCGCTGCATACAATCTGGTTAACTCTCTTCACGACGCTAGTGCTATTGGTATCTAGTGTGGCGAACAGTGAGCCGTTGATGAATATTCAAATGATGTCTACTGGCATGGCTCACCATCCTTCTATGATGAGTGACAGCGAACACTGCGGTATGCCTGGCATGATGGACGTATCCATGACTGACGCTTCTATGTCCGAAGATGGCGATGCAAGAGAAACCAGCATGAACTGTGGTGGAGGCTCCGGCATGGTTCATACCTGCTGCACTGCCGCGTGTACGATAGTTTTCGTCCCCCTACCGAATCCTATCAATAGCCCAATGCCCGTCGTCTATCGCGCAACCATTACTCCTGAAGTTGCTTCCCCAGTCGTACACGTCAGCCGCGACCTGTACCGACCTCCTATAGCCTAAATCCGTCCTAGCATTCGACCCTGCGCGTGTATCGCAGGTTGTTTTAATGCGCCTGAACGATGAGGTAACAAGGCTTTACTGTTCCCGCAATAAAATCCGCACCTCCATCGATCCGGCGAACACTGGATTTAGATTATGGATATCAAACCATACCGCTTAGCTGCACCTATTTTTATGGTGGCTCTGGTCGCTGCACCAACCTTGGTTAACGCCGCAGGTAAAGAGACGCACGCAGCACAAAATTCCGCATCAAGTGAGCGAGCTTCGACGACCAAGCTTGCCCAACTGATCAACGTCGCTTTGAGTAACGATGGCAATCGTAAGCAATACTCAGCGCAATCTGCTGCCATGCGTGAAACGGGCGTCGCAAGTGCGACCTTGATGGACCCAAAACTGAAAGTGGGTTTTGGTGGCTTGCCTGTCGACAGCTTCAAATTCGATGAAGACCCAATGACCAACATCTCCGTTGGTTTAATGCAACAATTTGAGCGTGGCTCGACGCTTGATTTACAGCAGAAGAAAGCCAATCAACAAGCCGACGGCCTTGGGCTTCAAGTTCATGCTCGTGAGCTTGAGGTAGCCAACAGCATGACTCAACTTTGGTTAGAGCTTGGTTACCAGCAACGCGCGGAGCAAATCATGCTTGAGAACCGCAAGTTGATGAAGGAGATGGAAAGCTTTATTCAAACCAACTATTCGATTGGTAAGAGTGAAGCGCAAGACCTACTCAACGCTCAATTACAAGTCAGCAAGTTGGATGAGAAACTGCAAGCCAACGCACAAATGCAACGTCGTCTTATCTCTCAACTCTCCGAATGGTTGGGGTCAGATTGGTTGGCAAACGAACAGGCTCTGCACGCGAGCAACCAATTGAACTGGGACACACTGAACAGCAAACTTGCTGCCAGTCAGGGTTCCACTAAGCATTATCAGCAACTCAGCCAACACCCGATGGTTAAGATGGCAGACGTCAGCATTTCTGCCAATAAAACGCAGGTGGAAATTGCTGAGCAAGCCTACAACCCGCAGTTTGGCGTCGAAGTAATGTACGCCTACCGCCAAGCCGACAACATGATGGGTGAACCCGCATCAGACTTGGTCAGCGCTTACCTCACCATGGACATTCCGTTGTTTACGGGTGACCGCCAAGATCGCAATCTCGCGGCCGCTCAATACCAAGTTGGCGCGGCACAATCACAAAAGGACACCTTACTAACGCAGATGAATGCCAAGGTGAACACTTTGCTGGTTGATCGCGGCAACTTAACCCAGCGTTTAGAACGTTATCAATCCACCTTATTGCCTCAAGCGAAAGCGCGCATTCAAGCCGTTGAGCGGGGTTATCAAAACAACACAGCGCAGTTTAACGATGTGATTTCCGCCACGACTGACGAGTTGGCTCTGCAATTGGAGCAACAACGTCTACTGACCGATCTCAACATCGCAAACAGCAATTTAGCCACCCTACTCGGTGGTTTCGACTATCAAGTCGAGCAACCAGAACTGTCTGAATTTAAAAAATAATAAGGTAAAACAATGAAAACATTACAAGTTGCAACCATCGCGCTGATTGTTGGTGGTGCTTTAGGGTTTGGTGCTAATCATTTTCTTGCGGGCTCGACTCACGACATGAGTGCGATGGGTGGCAAATCTGCCGCGAGCTCTAATGATCCACTTTACTGGGTTGCCCCAATGGATCCGAATTACAAACGCGACAAACCGGGTAAGTCCCCAATGGGCATGGATTTGATTCCGGTTTACGCAGAAGACCTATCCGGTGAACAAGACGCACCGGGTACAGTGACTATTGACCCTTCAGTAGAAAACAACCTCGGGGTTAAAACCGCAAACGCGACACTGCAGCAGTTGTCACCACGCATCGAAACGGTTGGCTATATTGCCTTTGATGAAAGTCTGTTATGGCAAACCAACGTTCGTGTGGCGGGTTGGGTAGAAAAACTCTACATCAATGCCGTGGGTGAGAAAGTGAAGAAAGGCGATGTGCTGTTCACGCTCTACTCTCCTGAACTGGTTAAAGCACAAGAAGAATTGCTGAATGCGTACCGCACTGGCCGCAAAGGTCTTGTAAAAGGGGCGACCGAACGCTTGGTAACGCTTGGGGTTGACCGTGCTCAAATCAAATCCATTACTCGTAGTGGTAAAGCATCGCAAACCATTGAAATCAAAGCGCCTGCTGATGGCGTTATCGCGAGCTTAAACGTGCGTGAAGGTGGCTATTTGTCCCCTGCTCAAGCGGTGATCAGTGCAGGTCCTTTGGACAATGTTTGGGTTGATGCAGAAGTCTTTGAGCGTCAAGCGCACTGGATGAAAGCGGGTTCTCAAGCCACGATGACCCTTGACGCGATTCCGGGCAATGAATGGCAAGGTGTTGTCGATTACGTGTACCCAATCCTCGATCCGAAAACACGTACGTTGCGTGTGCGTCTTAAATTCCCTAACCCAGATGGCGCATTGAAGCCAAACATGTTCGCCAATATTGCCTTGCAGCCTGTCACTGACGACGCAGTATTAACGATTCCCAAATCATCTGTTATCCGCTCTGGCGGTATGACTCGCGTTGTTCTGGCGGAAGGTGATGGCAAATACCGTTCTGCTCGAATTGAAGTTGGCCGCGAAGCTGGCGAACAAATCGAAGTATTACAAGGGCTTAAACAAGGCGACAAGATCGTTACGTCATCTCACTTCATGCTCGACTCTGAATCAAGCCAATCGGCAGATCTGTCTCGCATCAATGGTGTAGAAGTAGCGGCAGAAACGGCATGGGCCAAAGGTGAGATCACGGATGTGATGAAAGATCACCGCATGCTGACCATCAACCACCAACCTGTACCAGAATGGGATTGGCCGGGCATGGTAATGAACTTCACTTTCGCAGATGGCGTCGAGATGGGTGACTTGAAAAAAGGTCAGGCTATCGAATTTGAAATGCAAAAGACGGAGTCGGGTCAGTACCAAATCATCGACTATAAGGCAGACAACAGCGTCATTGCCGCAGAAGTTTGGCTAACTGGTGACATTAGCATGCTGATGGCTGATTTTGGCATGATCACCTTAAACCACCTACCGGTTGCAGAATGGAACTGGGATGCTGGCGAGATGAACTTCTCTGTGGGTGAAGACGTTGTTCTATCGGGTTTTGAAGAAGGACAGAAAGTTCGGTTTCTAGTTGAAAAACAAGGATCTGACTACGTTCTTAAACAGCTAGTTCCTGCAACAACAGCCGTCGAGGGTTAATTATGATCAATGCTATTATTCGTTGGTCACTGAGCAACCGATTCCTAGTGTTGGTCGCGACCTTAGCCCTTGTATTAGGCGGACTTTACAGTGTAAAGAATACGCCTGTTGATGCGATTCCGGATCTTTCTGATGTGCAAGTGATCATCAAGACAAGCTATCCGGGTCAAGCTCCTCAAGTCGTCGAGGATCAAGTTACTTACCCACTCACCACCGCCATGCTTGCCGTGCCGGGTGCTGAGACGGTTCGTGGCTATTCTTTCTTTGGTGACTCTTACGTTTATATCATTTTCAACGATGATACCGACATGTACTGGGCACGTTCACGCGTGTTGGAGTACTTAAGCCAAGTAGCACCAAAGCTCCCACCGAACGCAAAACCAACGCTAGGTCCTGATGCAACGGGTGTGGGCTGGGTTTACAGCTACGTATTACAAGACAAAACCGGCAAGCATGATTTGGCGGATCTTCGCAGCCTGCAAGACTGGTTCTTGAAGTACGAATTGCAAACCGTTGATGGCGTTTCTGAAGTCGCTACCGTCGGCGGTATGGTGAAGCAGTATCAAGTGCAGATTGATCCTGCCAAGCTGCGTGCTTACAACCTCACTCTGCAACAAGTGAACATGGCAATCCAAAACGGTAACCAAGAAACCGGCGCGTCCGTTATCGAAGTTGCGGAAGCCGAACACATGGTTCGTACCACGGGTTACCTAACCAGCATTGAAGACATTAAATCACTGCCTCTCAAAGTCACTGAGAAAGGCACACCGTTGCTATTAGGTGATATCGCAGACATTAACCTTGGTCCACAAATGCGCCGTGGTATCTCAGAGCTGAATGGCGAAGGTGAAGCGGTCGGTGGCGTTATCGTGATGCGCTTTGGTGAGAACGCCAGTGAAGTGATTGCGAAAGTCAAAGACAAACTCGCAGACCTACAACGCAGCCTGCCAGAAGGCGTGGAAATTGTCGCAACCTACGACCGCTCTACCCTTATCGATTCAGCGGTAGAAAACCTATGGAAGAAGCTTGCAGAAGAGTTCATCGTCGTTGCGATTGTGTGTGCGTTGTTCCTGTTCCACATTCGTTCTTCGTTGGTTATCGCTCTGAGCCTACCAGTTGGCATTCTCACTGCGTTTATTGTGATGCATTGGCAAGGTATCAACGCCAACATCATGTCTTTGGGTGGTATTGCGATAGCCATCGGTGCCATGGTGGATGGTGCGATCGTGATGATTGAAAACGTTCATAAGCACATTGAACGAACGCCACTGACCGATAAAAACCGCTGGCAAGTAATAGGTAAAGCCGCAGAAGAGGTCGGCGCACCGCTGTTCTTCTCGTTGCTGATCATCACTCTTAGCTTCGTACCGGTGTTCGCCTTAGAAGGCCAAGAAGGCAAGATGTTCTCGCCGCTTGCGTTCACTAAGACTTACGCCATGGCAGCGGCAGCAGGTTTGGCAATCACACTTGTCCCTGTTCTTATGGGCTACTTCATTCGAGGTAAGGTGTTACCGGAGCACAAAAACCCGGTTAACCGCGGCTTGGTCGCGCTGTACCGCCCGCTGTTGAACACCAGCTTAAAATACCCTAAGACCATGATTGTTATCGCATTAGGTCTAATGGCATCGGCTTACTACCCAACCAGTAAACTGGGTAGCGAGTTCATCCCTCCGCTGGATGAAGGCGACTTGATGTACATGCCAACGACCTATCCGGGTATCTCGATTGGTAAAGCGCGCGAGCTTCTACAACAGACCAACAAGCTGATCAAAACCGTTCCTGAAGTGAAAACCGTATGGGGCAAGATTGGCCGAGCTGAGACCGCAACCGATCCAGCGCCACTCACCATGATTGAAACCGTGATTCAGTTGAAGCCACGCGATCAATGGCGTGAAGGGGTTACAACCGAGTCACTACGCAAAGAGTTCGACAAACTGGTTCAGTTCCCTGGTCTTACTAACGCTTGGGTAATGCCGATCAAAACGCGTATCGACATGCTGGCAACGGGCATTAAAACCCCTATCGGCATTAAGATCGCCGGACCCGATCTGAAAGTGATTGAGAAGATCGGTTCCCAGCTGGAGCCAATTCTTAATGGCGTACAAGGTACAGCATCGGTTTACGCAGAACGTGTCGCAGGTGGTCGTTATGTCACGATCGACATTAAACGTCGTGCCGCAGCGCGTTATGGCTTAAGCATCAAAGACGTTCAACAAGTGATCTCTACTGCGGTAGGCGGTATGAATGTGGGTGAAACCATCGAAGGCTTGGAGCGTTACCCAATCAACGTTCGTTACCCACAAGACTACCGCGACTCAGTGGTTAAACTGCAAAACCTACCGTTAGTGACACCAAATGGCGCTCGTATTGCGCTGGCTGACGTAGCGGATATTCGTTACGAAGACGGCCCTCCAATGATCAAAACGGAAAACGCGCGTCCAAACGGCTGGGTATTTGTCGACATCGATGGTCGTGACCTTGGCTCTTACGTCGTAGAAGCACAACAGGTTGTTGCTGATCAATTGGAACTTCCTGCTGGTTACTCGCTGGCTTGGTCTGGTCAATACGAATACATGGAGCGTGCGAAAGACCGCTTGAGTGTCGTGGTACCAATCACTATCGCCATCATTATGCTGCTGCTTTACTTCAGCTTCCGTCGCGTTGGCGAAGTGATGATCATCATGCTTACCCTACCGCTCGCTATGGTTGGTGGTTTGTGGCTCATGCATATCCTCAACTACAACTTCTCGATTGCTGTTGGGGTCGGCTTTATTGCCCTCGCAGGCGTCGCGGTTGAAATTGGGGTCATCATGCTCGTCTACCTCAACCAAGCATGGCACTACAAAAAGCTGGATGCGGAAGAGAGCCAACAGAAGCTTGAGGCGAAAGACCTAACCGATGCCATTCGTGAAGGTGCAGGCCTGCGTGTCCGCCCAGTAATGATGACGGTACTGACGGTCATTATTGGTCTGATTCCGATCATGTACGGCGAAGGTACAGGATCAGAAGTAATGCAACGCATCGCCACCCCAATGATTGGCGGTATGGCATCGGCACTGCTGCTGACACTGTTGGTACTTCCAGCCATCTTCAAGCTGTGGAAACAACGCGAGTTGCGCCAGAGCAATGCGACTAATCACCAAGCTAGTGATGTAAACAACAACGCTTAATCCCTACCTTCCCCTCAATCAATTCGTTTGGGGGGAAGCAACCAAATTATTAATGAATTAAAACAAGGATATAAAAATGAAAAAGACACTAATCACTCTTGCTCTAGCCCTAACAACAACGACTGCGTTTGCCCAAATGGATCATGCAAACATGGACCACGCGAACATGGATCATAACAACATGAAGCATGAAAATATGGACCACGGCAGCATGAAGATGGACCACAGTAAAATGGACCATTCAAACATGATGGATATGCCGGGCATGTCGGCAGTAGGTATGCCAGCAAAAGGTGCAAAGCCAGACAAGGTGGTACACGTTATCTTGGGTGATGACATGACCATCAAGTTCAAGAAAGACGTTAAGATTGAGCCAAACGATGTGGTGCAGTTTGTAGTCATGAACACAGGTAAGATCAACCACGAGTTTACGATTGGTTCGGCTAAAGAGCAGCTAGAACATCGCGAAATGATGAAGACAATGAGTGGCGATCACATGCATGACTCAGACAACGCAGTTACGGTAGAACCAGGTAAAGCGAAGCAATTACTGTGGCACTTCCACGGTGACAACAAGGTTGAGTTCGCGTGCAACATTCCGGGCCATGCAGAATCGGGCATGGTTAAAAAGATTGAACTGTAAGTAATTATCCAACTAGACAAAGGAGCTGATGATTCAGCTCCTTTTATTTCTGGATCAAACTATTCGTTAGCTCATGACAAGAAATTCTGAGTCAGTGTCTCACGCTAAGATATTTTTGTGACCGAATCACTGACGTAATATATAAGCCAAACTACAGGCCTTGATAGCAACACTCTTCTCCCCATATTTAGACCGTTTAAGCGTATTGCAAAGAATCCTACATAAAATAGACATAGATTTAACAGTGTTTAGAGTATTGGCTCGTTATAGTTTACGTGACATCGCTACGGTGCGAACTAAAACTAAAATTGAAGAACACGATCCATGAAAAAGTTATTTTTGTTGGCTGGGCTAATGGTTTGCTCAACCCTAAGTTACGCGTCCCAACTGAATGAGGACATTTCTCTCCTCGAGCAACAAACCTCAAGCAGAATTGGGGTGTCAGTTTGGGATACCCAAGCAGACGAGCGTTGGGACTACCGTGGCGATGAACGCTTCCCACTCATGAGCACATTCAAAACCCTAGCTTGTGCCAAAATGCTAAGTGATATGGACAGCGGTAAGCTAAGTAAGAATGCGACCGCAAAAGTCGATGAGCGCAGTATCGTTGTATGGTCTCCAGTGATGGATAAGCTCGCAGGCCAAAACACACGCATAGAGCACGCGTGTGAAGCCGCTATGTTAATGAGTGATAATACCGCAGCCAACTTAGTATTAAATGAAATTGGCGGCCCTAAGGCCGTAACAATGTTTCTGCGAACAATTGGAGATAAAGCAACGCGCCTAGACAGAATAGAACCTCGCTTGAACGAAGCCACACCAGGCGACAGCCGCGACACAACCACACCTAACGCCATACTAAACACTCTTCGAACTTTGGTCGAAGGCGAAACGTTGTCTTATGAGTCTCGTGTACAATTAAAAATCTGGATGCAGGACAACAAAGTTTCAGACTCGTTAATGCGTTCTGTATTACCAACAGGTTGGTCTATTGCAGACCGTTCTGGTGCGGGGGGTCATGGTTCGCGTGGCATTAACGCGATTATATGGAAGGAAAATCATCGACCTGTTTACATTAGTATTTATGTCACAGAAACCGAGCTCTCACTTCAAGCTAGGGACCAACTCGTTGCGCAGATAAGTCAGTTGATTTTACAAAAGTACAAAGACAATTAAGTCACCACTCACCTGACCCTATTTGTATCCTTTTCTAGCCCTTCTATTCCAGAAGGGCTCATTCTGTACTTCCATCTTAAAAACACCACTTATTGAGTAATGACTTACTTATAAATAGGTATAAGATTTACTTATTTAGGGTGAGTTAACGCCCACATTAAGCAACCAAATGCACACAAACGGCGATAATTAAACCATACTCTTACCAAGAAGCACATTTTCTACAAAATAGCTTCACGTAATTTATTGTTGGTATTTGCAACATTGCCAAGGAGATGTCTATTGAGACTTGAAAGAACTTTTAACCCTGATGACTTATCGATGCAAAACATGGAAAGTCCGATATGTATGCCGATAGGGTTTGTTCACTTTTTAGCTCAATCGGAAACACTACAGCAAGTACTTGATACGGTGGCAGAATGGATAAATCGTATATTTAATTCTGACCGTGCGAGTATCACACTTTATGAAAACAATGATCATTTAAAGGTCTACTCTTTCTCTGGTAGTAAAGCGATTCCCGCTGAATTTTTAGTGCCCATTCATCAAGCGTTTGTTGGCCGAGTGTTCAAAAAGCAACAACTGATGATCTGCGACGATGTTACGCAATCTGATGAGATCGATTGTGTGATGCTCGCATCCAATGGTATGGGTACGTGTATGGACGCGCCTTTAATGCACGGTAAAGTCTGCCTAGGAACGCTTAATGTTGCGCATCATCAAACGCACATTTACACAAACGAACAAGCGGCACAGCTTCAGTGCATCGCTAATTGGATTGCTTTAAACATTGCCCTTCATATACAGATTATGAAAATGGAACACCTCGCCACGACGGATGATCTAACAGGTATTCCAAACCGCAGAGAGTTCATGCGACAAATCGAAAGCCGCCTAAATGAATACCGAACCCTGGGCATTGACTTCCATGTTGCTATTTTAGATCTCGACAATTTTAAAAGCCTCAATGACCGATTTGGTCATGACGCAGGCGATAAATCACTGATCCATGCAGTCAATACTATTAAAAGTCATCTACTTGATTGTGACTTACTTGCCAGAGTTGGCGGTGAAGAGTTTGCCATCGTATTAAGAAGTCGCTCATCACAGCAAGCTCTAGACACATTAGAAACAATTCGTAATGCACTAGAAACGACGACCGTTCAACATTCAGGTTGTGATATGAGCTTCACCGCGAGTATTGGGGTAACTCAAGTCTGTCGTCTCGACGACTCATTTGAACCATTAGTTAAACGCGCCGACTTAGCACTTTACAAGGCAAAAGAAACTGGAAGAAATCGCGTTGAGTTTCATATTGGTGAAGAAAGGTAGAAAAAATAAAAAAAGGTAGCGACTCATTGCGCTACCTTTTATCGATTCTAACCCGCTTAAAATAACTAGTACGAACTTTAAGCCAGTTAAAAATAAGAATGAGCAAATTTAATTATGCTTTCTTAAGATCTTTAGCTGGGTAAGTTAGTGTTTTTTCGCCTGCTTTTACATGTGTGTAAAAACCGCCACTGCTTAAACCTGTAACAACCATTTCGCCAAGATCGATACCTTTAGTCGCTACTACTACGTCACCGATTGAAAACATATTGAATACCTTGTTTGTTTAGATTAAGACACTAAGTCGTTGCGCGGTATTTAATACGATATTAGGCAAAGCACCTAATCGAGTTTTTTATCGTAAAGATTAATTTATATTTGTCGTGAACTCTAAGTTTCCACATTGAAAATCACAGGATATTTTCCAAAAAAAGATGCGCTATTCTTGTGAAATACGGTAATATTTTCTAGCATCAAGTGCGGAGGTATTCTCCGCCCTCATTGGAGAAAAATGATGAAGAAAGGCCTAAAAATGCGTGCATTAGAGCGTTCTGATTTGCGCTTTATTCATGAACTGAATAACAACCGAAATATCATGGCCTACTGGTTCGAAGAACCTTACGAGTCTTATGACGAGCTCGAAGAACTTTATCGAAAACATATACATGATGACGCTGAAAGGCGTTTTGTCGTCGAAGATGAAGACGGCATCGTAATTGGCTTAGTTGAGCTGATCGAGATTAACTACATTCACCGCAGCGCGGAATTTCAGATAATCATCGCCCCAGAGCATCAAGGCCGAGGTTATGCGACAGAGATGATTAATCGTGCGTTAGATTACTCATTCTCAATTCTTAATCTACGTAAAATCTACTTATTAGTCGCAGTGGATAACGAAGTCGCTATTCACTTATACAAAAAGTGCGGCTTTATCGAAGAAGGTCACCTTGTAGAAGAATACTTTATTAACGGCGCTTACAGCGATGTTAAGCGCATGTATATATTAAAACACCAGTACCAGAAAAAGATCGAAGAAAACAACTCAATTCACTAGTTCATTCTATCAAAGTAAAAACGCAGCTATTTGGGCTGCGTTTTTATTTATTCAAATTGATATTGATATGATAATACGATGCGCTTGTCTGCTTCATCCAAATAGGTGTTGTTGTCCATGACAAACGTCATTACGTTAAAAGAGTGGCGTTTGCTCACGAGGTAACCAAGACCAATACCACCAAAGAAGCCTTTGTAGTTCTCTCCTTCACTGTTTTCTGAGCCGTAAGTGCCTGCTGCGAAGCTGATTAACGTCAGCTCTTTGGTAAACGATTTCAGCGCAAATGCACCAACGTAACCGCTACTGCCTGAAGAGCTCATCATATTGAAGCCATTCTCTGCACTTGGCGTACCCGTAAAGTTAGGCTCGCTACAGAGACTACTTTCTGCACCGTCACAAACAGGAACATCACCAGTGTTGTACGTATAGCCTGCCATTGGGAAAATTTGGAAGCCTGCTGGCTCAATCCCGAAATAACTTAGCGGCATAAAGGTACCAACGCTGTAGTTGGTTTGATCCGCGCCGTTTACGTATTCATTTTTGCCGAAGTTGAAGTTCACGATACCGACCGGAAACAACCACGAGCCACCAATACGCCACTCGCTCGCATCATCATTGATACGCAGGTTGATTTTGCGCGCTTGGTCAAGCGCAAGTGAGCCCGAGAATGAGATGTTTTGATCATCAAAATCGTAGTTGTTTGCGTACGACGCGCCAAATTTCGTGATGACTTTTGTTGGGTCATCCGCCAACTTGTTTTTATTGTCTTTTACTCGATGCTCGGCACCATGAGCCAGCGTACTGACCAACAAAGTCGTACACACTAACGCTAGTTTGTTTTTCATTTTTTAGTCCTTTGAGATGTTGAATACCCGCACTTAGCTGCGCAGATATTTTTTGAATCATCACTCACTGGATGTGACAAAAGCGCCCTAACTACCTTAGATGGCGTGACAGCATCCAGTGCAGGTAGTTAGGGTAGAATGGCCTGTAAGGAAGGCGTTTTAGCGATTAGGAATGATTAGTTTTTCCAGTTGTAGCTCATGCTCATGAAGTACAGTGCAGGCTCATCAAAGCCCGCTTGGAAGCGTGGCGTTTCTGAAGACTCCATCAAGACCGCTTCAAACGCGAAACCAATTGAGTTTTCTGAATCCAATTTGTAATCAATGCCTGTACCAATGCGGTACGCCTTGCCAGTAGGAACGGTAATGTCACCGTTTGATTGGCTTTCATACATGCTGGTATCGAATGCAAAACCTGCATTCCACATCATTTTTTCATTCAGTTTATACTGAGTACCCAATGCGATTTGGTAAGTGTCTTGTGTCTCTACGTTCAGCGTGGTTGTGTATTCGCTCCAGTCTTGCCAGTTCACGTTCCACATCACCGCTAGGTCATCATTCACTTCGTGGTAAGCACTGAAGATCAGTTGTTGCGGAGCAATGGAGTTGCTATTGTCGAATTCAAATTCGGTTTCAGAAGAGTAAGACAGACCAAGACGCGTGCCTGGTGTTGCTTCATAAAGCACACCTACTCGGCCGTTGAGCTGAGTATCTTGGTCTTCGTCATTGAAGTTCAAGGCTCCCTTCGTTTCCACTTCATACATACCGTACTGAATGCCAAGCGCCGCACCCACAGACCAGTGATCATTGATGCGGTAAGAAGCGGAAGGTTGAATGGTCAAGGCTTGCGTCGTTGCTGTAGGAATATCTAAATGATCACCCAAAAGACCTTCGTACTCGAGGCCAAGACCGTAGTTGCCATACAGACCAATACCCAGCGTCCATTTGTCGTTCACTTGTTGGCTGTAAAATGCCGACGCCATAGGAACAAAACCAATCACGTTGCCCGCATCGCCAGTCATCGTGTCTAGTTGCGCGTCACCGTAAAGGCCAATCAGGTTACCAGAGAAAGATTTACCAGAAACATTCGCCAGACCAGCCGGGTTTGCTGCCATTACTGAGGCATCTTGCGCACGAGCCGCCATACCAGCGGATGCCAAACCAATATCCGATGCTGTTGTTTCGTAAAGGTATAACCCACCCGCTTGCGCAGCAGCACAAGTCAGTAGAGAACTCGCTACGACGATTTTTGAAAGATTTTTCATGTTAAAACCTATTATTGTTAGGGGAACCCACGCTGCGACGGTGGTTGTATATCAATGAAAGGCATTGGCCAATCGCACACAGCGTGGGGGTGTTGTGGAGTCAGTCAGTTGAAATCAGCGTTATTGCTCGCTCACCTCAAGTTCAGTGGGTTTCTTTCGCTTAAACTTCTCGCGCAGAGATTGCATCATCACGAAGAACACTGGCGTCAGTAACGTGCCAACAAACGTAGAGAGAATCATGCCGCCGAATACCGCAAAGCCCAGTGAGTGACGAGATGCCGCACCGGCACCCGATGCAATCACCAACGGGAATACCCCCCAGATGAAGGCGAATGCGGTCATCTGTACTGCTCGGAAACGGATTCGAGCAGCTTCTTTGGCAGCATCAATGATGGATAAGCCCTTTTCTTCTCGCAGAACTTTGGCAAATTCCACGATAAGAATCGCCACTTTGGCGGACATACCGATCAAGATGACCACACCAATCTGCACATACAAATCGAACGGTTGTCCCACCAGCAGTAGCGTGCCCATTGCGCCGAGAATCGCGACTGGAACCGCCATCATTACCGCAGCAGGAATGGTCCAACTTTCGTACTGAGCCACCAAGAACAAGTAGGTGAACAGCAAAGACAATGCGAACGCGATTGGTGCCATGTTGCCTGCTTTCATCTCTTGGTAAGTCATGCCTGACCACTCGTACGAGTAACCACTTGGCAAAGATTCCGCAGCCAGTTTTTCAATGGCTTTTACAACATCACCCGAGCTGTAACCTGGCGCTGGCGCACCGTTCACGGTTGCAGAACTGAACATGTTGTAGTTCGACAAGGTATCAGGGCCGAAGATCGGCTTCACTTTCACTAGCGTTGCCAGTGACACCATTTTTCCAGAGCTAGAACGAACAAACAGATGGTCGATGTCGTCGATGTTGTCACGATATTGCTCTTCTGCTTGCACTTTCACTTGGTACGAACGACCAAACAAGTTGAAGTCAGAAATGTAGGCACCGCCCAACTGCGCTTGCAGTGTGCTGAAGATTTCATTCAACGGTACGCCCATCGAAATCGCTTTATCGCGGTCAATATCGATGTAACGTTGCGGAATGTTGGCACGGAAAATCGAGAACGCACGCGCCACTTCAGGCAGTTGGTTGATTTGGGCAACAAAATCAGCGGTTGTTTTTGCCAACTCTTGTGGAGAACGGCCCAAGTTGTCTTGCAGCACAAGGTTGAAACCATCTACCGCACCCATACCTTTGATTGCCGGCGTCGCGAAAACGAACGAAGCGGCATCTGGCGTTGAGTTCAGCATTTGGTTAACTTTATTCATCAATGCGCGTTGGTGTAGCTCAGGGTCTTTACGTTTGCTCCAGTTATCCAGTTTGATGATCAACATGCCCGAGTTTGGAATCGACGCCATGTTAATTACCGAGAAGCCCGCAACCGAAACCACGTTCTCCACACCTTCCATCTGTTTTAGTTCATCAACGTACTTCTTCATTAATGGTGCAGTACGCTGCAATGCTGCTGCGTCTGGTAACCGCATTTCGACCATGAACACGCCTTTATCTTCGTTCGGTACGAAAGAAGAAGGTACGGTCATGAACGCAAACGCCAGCACCGCAATAAGCGCGCCATACACACCGATACTCAGCACAATACGACGGCTCAAGAAGCCAACTAAACCTTGGTATTTGCGCGTTATTGCTTCAAAACCTCGATTAAACGCACGCAAAGGCGCAATAGGTTGCGAGTGAGTTGATTTCAACATCAACGCACAAAGCGCTGGCGTTAACGTTAATGCGTTGATCGCAGAGATCAGCACCGACACACAGATGGTGACTGCGAACTGGTTGAACATTCGACCGGAAATACCCGGCAATAGCGCAACCGGTACGAATACCGCCAACAAAATAAGCGTTGTTGCCAATACTGGCCCCGTCACTTCTTTCATAGCTTGGATCGTGGCCGGAATCGAGTCTAAATGCTCTTCATGGATAACCCGCTCCACGTTCTCTACCACGATGATCGCATCGTCCACCACTATACCGATGGCGAGGATCAAGCCAAACAACGAGATGGTGTTAATGGTCATGCCCATCACGCCCATGATTGCGAAAGTCGCAATGATGGAAACCGGAATCGCTAAGGTTGGAATGATGGTCGCTCGCCAGTTCTGCAAGAAAACGTACACAACGAAGGTGACAAGAAGTACCGCAATCACCAGCGTCTCGTACACTTCATCAATCGATGTCTCTACGTATTCGGTAGAGTCATACGCGATGTCATAGACCAAATCATCTGGGAACGATTTCTCGTACTCTTTCATGGCCTCTTTCACCCGCTCCATCACGTCTAGCGCATTCGCTGTCGGCAACTGGTACAAGGCCAGAACGGCGGCTGGTTCATTATTCATACGACCATCAGCTTCGTAACCTTGTGCGCCAACTTCGACACGAGCCACATCTTTCAAGCGAATCAGAGAACCTTTCTTGCTCGCACGGATGATGATGTTCTCGAACTCTTCCGCAGAAGTAAGGCGGCCTTTGGTTTGCAAAACATATTGATATTGCTGATCACCCGGAGCTGGCATACCACCGATCTTACCCGCCGCCACTTGGATGTTTTGCGTTTTAATTGCGCCAATAACATCGCTAGCAGAAAGCTTCAAGGTAGCCAGTTTATTTGGGTTCAACCAAATACGCATTGAGTAGTCTTTCTTACCCAGCAGCGTAATGTCACTCATACCTTCGATACGTTTTAGACGCTCGACAATATTGAGATCCGCGTAGTTAGAAAGGTAGATACTGTCGTGAGACTGTTTCGGAGAACGCAGTGTGATAACGCCCAGCATGTCGGAAGATTTCTTCTTAACCGTCACACCGATTTGGTTTACTTCTTGTGGTAGAGACGACGTCGCCTGTGCCACCAAGTTGTTCACACGAACCTGCGCCATATCGCCATCTGCGCCCACTCGGAAGTAAATACGCAATGTGTATGAGCCATCGTTACCAATCACAGAAGACATGTAAATCATGTCTTCAACGCCGTTGACTTTGGCTTCTATCGGTTGTGCTACGGTCTTTTTAACCACGTCCGCGTTTGCACCCGGATACATGGTGCTCACCGTAATTACCGTTGGAGAGATTTGAGGATACTCAGAAATTGGCAAGACTTTCAGGGCGATCATACCCATCAATGTCATCGCCAGTGAGATCACCAAAGCAAACTTCGGCCGGTGAATGAAAAATTTACTTAACATCAGTACTCACTCAGCCTTGTTCACTCTGTAGTTCAACGTCTTTCACCGTTGCACCCGGACGCACTTTTTGTAGACCATTGACGATGACTTTTTCGTTAGCCGCCAAGCCAGTCAGCACAGCACGTTTCACACCGTAGGTCTGACCGAGTTCAACGTTACGACGAGACACCACGTGATCATCACCAACCACCATGACGTAGTCACCCACTTGGTCTTGTTGAACAGCCGCCGATGGGATAAGCAAACCATCAATGGTTTTGTTGCGCAGCTTGATGGTCAAGTTGCCATATTCACCCGGCATAAGCGCGTAAGTTGGATTATCGAATTGTGCTTCTGCTCGAATTGAGCCTGTTTCTAAATCGATCTTATTGCCAACGGCGTAGATCTTGCCATCAAGCGGATACAATGAACCGTCTGAAAGCGTCAGTGTTAAATCAACATCCAGTTTGTCATCGTTACGATGAGCTACATCAATCGCACTTCTTACGCGGCGGTAGAGCTTCTCATCCACATCAAAGCCAAAGCGAATTGGGTCGATTTGAGTGATCGAAACAAGAGGAACGAGTTGAATTTTCGAAATACGGTCACCCACTCGGAAGTTGCTGAAACCCACGCGACCAGAGAAAGGAGCACGCACAGAGCTAAATTCAAGATCGAGCCTTGCTGAAACCAGCGTCGCCTTCGCCTCTTCTACCGAAGCAATCGCTGCGGCTTGCGCGGCAATGGCGTCATCGTATTGCTGCTCACTGATGCTTTTATCTTTGATGAGTTTCTTCACACGTTCTGCATCACGCGTAGTTTGAACGAGTTGCGCTTTTGCTTTTTGCAACGACGCTTTTGCATACGCCAGTGCCGCTTTGTAAGGACGGTCGTCGATTTCAAACAACAATTGGCCTTTTTCGACCATATCGCCATCTTTAAAATGAATCGCGGTTAATTCACCACCGACTCGCGGCATAATATCAACGTCATTTACCGCTTCAGTTCGACCGATAAAATTATGATAAGGAGTGATTTTTGTTTCGGTTAGGGTAACGGTTTCAACAGAGGGTGCTTGGGCTGTTTTCGTTGCGATATCGCCAGTTTTGCATCCTGATAGTAATGCAGAAGATATAGCAATAGATACCAACGCAAATTTATATTTGGCTTTCATGATAAACCTACTTTATGTAGAAAGTGCCCTAGCCTAAATATTTAAATATATGGATAAACGCACTTTCTATTCTGGAAATAAACGAGGGAGTTAGAATTGGTAGTTAAATTCGATACGGTGATCACCATCACCGAAATTAACGTGCTCATTCCAGTTTGCAAAGTAACGAATATTAGCGCGAGGATTAATTTGATAAGACAACGCAAACTCATGAGTTAAGATATTATCTTCACCCGCGTAATAAGTGTCTTTATATTGACTAGACCCTGACAATGTATGCATATACATTGGGTTGTAGTTAATCCAGATTTTATCGGTTAATTCAATTTTTGAGTACATACCGACAACGGTGAAAGTACCTGGAATTTCATAACCTTTGTCATCATCACTAAAATCATTAGCAATAGTGACACCCGCACCAGCTAAAGGAAATAACTGCAACATACCAAACTTAGGTAGGCCTTGAATAAAGCTGTAAGATGCATCTAATTTATCGTTATCAACATCGTAGTTTACATCCAATTGACGGCCTAGACCTTTTGCGACTTCTACTTGGAAATTACGTAGTCGGAAAGAGTCAATGCTGTCATCAACATTGGCATACATTGGATCGTCATTGTCGCGAATGCCAAATAGCTCACCACCAATGCCTTTCATTTCGATGATGTTCATCGCCATGGTACCAGGCTGGCTAGATTGGTAAGTTTGACCGATTTTGATGTTCGCGCCTTTATCAGTAATACCAAAGCCAGCTTGGGTGTATACCGCAAGTGGGTCAGACATATCTTGTAGTTCTTCGTTATTGTTTGTCTGCGCATAGGCAGAAGACGCGAGTTGTAGGGCTGCAACCATAATGGCAACAGACGGTTTCACTAAATTCATAAAACTGTATCCATTTTAATGATTATAAAATTATTCACGTCATGAGGTCATCATAAATAGCAAGCAACACAACTCGCTTTGGATAACATAAATTATCAAAGCAAATTCAATAATGACGAAACATTCGACGTTTTAATTAAAATAAAATAAAGCATCGTAAAAGTTCAATCACCGCTACTTATATCTTATATAACTTGAAATTTGGTAATACCAATGAAGAAGGAAATATTAAAACTTATGAAAATTCAATTATCATTATAACAAATGATTAATTAATTTTACCATATAAATAGAGAGTGCAATGTATTTAGGTGATCGCGATCAATGTTTCATTTCGATCGTACAACACTCTTCAGATTAATTAGAACATTATAATAATTTAAAAACCTTAGTTTGATTAGCCTAGTATCAGATTAGAATAGTAGGCCTATAATAAATAAAAAGGGAATCACTCTCTGTGATTCCCTTTTATTATCGAGCGATAAATCGCCGATGCGTTTCGATAACTAAAACGCAAACAATTCGCACTATTGCAGTTTCTCTATTCCCATATTGAACAGTGCAAAACTATAAATATCTGCATTTGTCTCAATTATTTTACGCGTTGGTGTGCCTGCACCATGTCCTGCATTGGTTTCGATGCGAATTAAGGTCGGATTTGAACCCGCTTGCTTCGATTGCAACTCAGCAGCAAATTTGTATGAGTGAGCAGGAACAACACGGTCATCATGATCACCGGTTGTAATCAATGTTGCTGGGTATTCCACCCCTGCTTTTACATTGTGCACCGGCGAATAACTTTTCAGATATTGGAACATCTCTTTACTTTGCTCTGCCGTGCCGTAGTCATACGCCCAACCAGCACCTGCGGTAAAAGTATGGTAACGCAGCATATCCAGTACGCCGACTGCTGGCAGCGCCACTTTAAACAGCTCTGGACGTTGCGTCATAACGGCCCCTACTAACAAGCCACCATTCGATCCACCGTTAATGGCTAACTTGTTTGATGACGTTACCTTTTCATCAATTAGGAATTCAGCCGCAGCAATAAAGTCATCAAACACATTTTGCTTTTGCATTTGAATGCCAGCGTTGTGCCATTCTTTGCCATATTCCCCACCACCACGAATGTTCGCTACCGCGTAAACACCACCAAGCTCTAACCAAGCCGCACGTGTCGGGCTAAAAGATGGCGTGAGGCTAATGTTGAAACCGCCATAACCATATAGGATGGTTGGTGCACTGCCGTCCATCGGTGTCCCTTTTTTATAGGTGATGATCATCGGCACTTTTGTTCCGTCTTTTGAGGTGTAAAACACCTGGCGAGATTCATACAAAGCTGGATCAAATGGCGCTTTAGATTTGTAGTACACCTCGCTATCACCATCTTTGATGTTCAGACGATACGTAGTGCTTGGCATCTTGTAGTTGGTGAAAGAATAGTAGACTTCGGTTTCATCTTTTTTACCCGAGAAACCGTATGCGCTGCCAATATCAGGCAATTTGATTTCTCGGATGAGTTTGCCGTTCATGTCGTATTGCTTCACCATCGAGATCGCATCAACAATATAACTCGCAAACAAATTGCCACCCGCGGTAGAAACGCGTAACACATTCTTTGTTTCAGGAATCAAATCTTTCCAGTTTTTGGGCTGCGGCTGACTCGCATCCACCGTCACGACGCGTTTGTTCGGCGCGTTAAGGTTCGTAACCAAGTACAGCTTCGTGCCTTGGTTGTCTATCACCCAAGTATCAGAACTGGTGTTATCTAAAATGGTTTTCAGCGGGCTATTTGGCTTACTCAGGTCTTTGAAGAACAGTTTGTTGCCCGACGTCGATACGCTGGCTGAGATAAACAAGTAGCGTTCATCTTCCGACGTGTAACCCCCAACGTAGCGATACTTTTCGTCCTTTACACCACCGAAAATTAATTGGTCTTCACTTTGTTTCGTTCCAAGTTTATGAAAGTAGAGCTTGTGTTGGTCTGTCTTCGCGGAAAGTTCACTCCCTTTTGGCTTGTCATAACTTGAGTAATAGAAACCTTGATTGCCGAGCCAACTGATGCCGCTGAACTTAATATCCACCAGCGTTTCGCCGACGGGCTTTTTGGTTTCTGTGTCTAACACAATGACTTTGCGCCAATCGCTACCGCCTTCCGAAATGCTGTATGCAACCAAAGAACCATCACGTGAAAAGCTCACTCCCGCTAACGATGTGGTGCCATCTTCACTAAAAGTATTTGGATCGAGGAAAATTTCTGCTTCGCCATCACCTAACTGCCGATAAAGCACATCTTGGTTTTGTAGCCCGTCATTTTTGTAGAAATAAGTGAACTTACCCTCTTTGAACGGTTGGCTTTGCTTTTCGTAGTCCATGAGCTTAGTGATGCGCTCTTCAATCTGCTCGCGGTAAGGGATTTTCGACAGATAATCAAACGTCACTGCATTTTGTGCCTTAACCCATTCTGCGGTTTCTGGGCTGAGATCGTCTTCCAACCAGCGATAAGGATCACTCACTTTTGTACCAAAGTAGTCATCGACAACATCCACTTTTTGTGTGGTTGGATACGTGATGGTTTTCGGGGTTACCTGTTCAACCGACGATTGCGCCGCTTCATTTGCATACGCCACAGACAACACACTTCCGAGTACGAGAGCCGTTGTGAGTGCTAGGGTGTTCTTTTTCATGAAATTCCTTTTTATTTTTCTGTTGTCTTTTTGTGCAATACATCAGAACTCTACTATATATCGACAAAATGAATCTAATTTCATTAAACGAGTTGTGAAAGCCATCCTAACTCCCTCATTTCCTTCCAGTTCTACAAACTAGTAAGTGGAAGTGTAGAACTTGGGAACAATACTGAAGAGCCACGATGGCGTTTACTCTCTTTCGTCTAAGTCAGCTCGATTTGGCGCAAAACCCCAGACTCAGAAGCGAAATCTTGGTCGTGACTAATCAGAACAAATCCACCTTTGTATACATTTAACGCCTGACTAAGCATTATTTTTGACTCGAGGTCGAGATGGTTATCTGGTTCATCAAGCAGCAGCAAAGGCTGAGAATTTTGGTGGCTGACTATCAGCATCGCGAGCTTCATCTTCTCGCCACCGCTCAGTAGGCGCCCCAATCGAAACACTGCATCTCGACGAAAACCGATCCCGGCCAATAAGGTCCTCGCTTCACTTTCCGTCATCTCTTGGCAGCTCTCCATTACGTTCTCAAGTAACGAAAGATTTGGATTCACTGCACCAAAATGTTGGTCGAGATAATACAAAGGCGTATTCACTTGCAACTCACCACTCTGCAACGATAACTCGCCAAGCAACGTCTTTAACAAGGTTGATTTTCCGCAGCCATTTCTCCCTTTGAGATGGACTTTGTCGTTCGCAAAAATCTGCAACGTGATAGGCGTAGAATTCCCAAAAGGTAATATACCTTCTTGTATCGACAACACTTTTCGCGAACGGTTCGGATTATCTGTAAGATAAAGCTTTTGCGCCTTGAGTTGCTCATGTCGCGATTGCAACGCCTGTTCTTTGGCTTGTAAATGCGCTTGTCTGAGTTGCTCATTCTTATTGCGATTTGAAGCGCTGGCGGTCGCGCTATCCTTTTTTCCATCAAGCAAAATTTTGGGCTGACTGCCGTCTTTGCGCAGTTTGTTCCCTTGCGCGGCGCGTTGGTCTGCTTTTTCGCGATTTTTCTGGGCTTGCTCGGCTAACCGTTTTTTCTGTTTATCGACTTGCGCTAACTGCCTCTCGACCGCTTGCAGTTCAGTGCGTTTTTTCTCGGCGTACACATCGTAATTTCCACCAAAAGCCTGTAAACCTAGGCCCGATAGCTCCCAAATTTCCTCCATCTCTCGCAGCAGCTCACGATCGTGACTGATGAGTAAAATCGCACCGCTGAAATGCGTCATAGACTCTATCAGCCATTGTTTCGCCTCGGTATCGAGGTGATTGGATGGCTCATCGAGAATCAAAAGATCCGTTTCGTTTTCAAATAACTGCCATAACTGCAAACGCGCCAACTGACCACCACTGAGCCGAGCACAAGAGAAATCAGGGTCTTGCGGCAAGCCCATCGCAGCAAGCTGCTGTTTGAGTTTCAGTTCAATATCCCACTGTTCGCCAACCAGTTCGAACCAATGTTCAGAAACATCACCTTGTTCAATCTGCTTCAAAGCATGTAAGGCCGAGTCTGTTCCCAGAAATTGGGCGATCGATTGCTGACCTGAAAGCAGATCAGACGGCTGCTGGCGATACATCATGAAAGAAGAGGGAGCAGTCACAACACCGCTGGCAGGCTGAATTTCTCCCGCTAAAATGGAAGCCAAAAGCGACTTGCCGATGCCATTGCGCCCAACCAAACCAACACGTCGTTTAGTCATGGAACAAGAAATAGACTGGAATAGCGTATCGCCATTATCAAACTGATGGCTAACATTAAAAGCTTGTAAAACTGGCATAATTTGCCTCCTGTATGACAGGGACAACAGCCGTAGCTATGATTTGAAATGGCAACAAAACGCGTGCACAAACGCATTAAGCTCTATGTAAAGCTCGACGATATACGTCAAATCAAAAAGTCGTCTTGTTGCAAAGAAATATCGGAAAGTGAGCTACGCCTACTAACCCTGCAGATCCAAAAAATAAGTAAAAATATGGATGACAGGTTTAGTTCTTCATGTTGGCGTAATCTCCTAGAGAAATGATGCACAGAGTGTAGCCGCTTTTTTGTTCAAAAAGCAAGCTTTCTAACCAAATGTGAACAAAAAGAAAGTTTCACAGTAAGTTGTTATATCACATTAACTTTTTAACAAGTCTTTGAACAATTTCGAGATCTTAGCAACACAATTTTTATCCAAGCCATACTATGCTTAGAGTAAAGATAATCCACATAAGGGCGTGGTTATGAAATACAAACATATCCTTGTTGCACTCGAACTGTCAGATGAAAGCACCGTGCTTATCGACAGAGCGGTATCAATGGCAAACTATCTCGACTCCGATATATCCTTTATTCATATTGATGGTACGCACGGAGAAATCTATCGTGAGCTTGTAGACATCAAAGAAAACCCGGATCAAAGGCCGTTGAATGAGCATTCAATGGAATGTTTAAAAACATTTAGTGATTACATGGATTACCCACTTAAACATTTCTTCGTAGGTACTGGCGACTTGGCTGATAAATTAGAGGTCACCATTAAAGAGCAAGAAGTGGATCTTCTGATTTGTGGTCACCACCAAGATTTCTGGAGCAAGATTATTTCTTACTCCAGACACTTAATTAACAAGTCACCGGTGGATATTCTAGTCGTCCCTATTCATGATTAGTAAAACGTAACGCTTCCCAAAACCACCAATTTATTTGGTGGTTTTTTATTGATATTGAAACAGCTTAAACCGTTTTCCAAACTAGCTTGGCGATCATTTATGAGTTACATTTTCTAACCAACCCGCGCTCCTACTGGGCATGGTTATTTAGATAGCAAGGATCCCTATGGCAAATAAAAAAGTACTCATTCTCTTTGCTCATCCTTCCCAGCATCGTTCAGAAGTGAATACTCCACTTTTCAAAGAAGCTCAAAAAATTGAAGGCGTGACATGTGTTGATCTCTATGGCGAATACCCTCGTTTCGATATTAATATCGACCGTGAGCAGCAACGCTTACGTGAGCATGACGTGGTGATTTTCCAATTCCCACTATATTGGTATTCAACGCCTGCGATTTTAAAAGAGTGGCAAGATCTGGTTTTGGAATATGGCTTTGCTTACGGTACAGATGGCACAGCACTGCAAGGTAAGACCATGCTTTGTGTGCTGTCTGCAGGGGGTAAAGAAGAAGCTTATAAGGCAGAAGGCTACAACCACTTTACGATTCGTCAACTGCTTGCGCCTATTGAACAAATGTCCGCACTGACAGGCATGAACTACATTGCCCCTCTCGCGATGTTTGGCGCACGTACAGCAGATGAAGAAGGGCGAATCCCTCGTCATGTTGAGCGGTACAAGAGCCTGCTAACAGCTTTAGTCGAAGATAGGTTGGATGTTGAAGCTGCGGCGTCATTAATCAAGCTTAACAGCGCATTGCCAGAGCTCATTAAGGAGGCTTCATGACAGGGATATTCTTACAAGCCTTCGTATATTTGATTGCTGCTGTAATTGCAGTCCCACTTGCTAAGCGTTTGGGACTTGGGTCCGTTTTAGGCTATCTCATCGCAGGTGTGGTCATTGGCCCAATTATCGGTTTAGTCGGTGAAGAAACAACAACAATCCAGCACTTTGCCGAGTTTGGCGTGGTGATGATGCTGTTTCTCGTTGGTTTAGAGCTCGAACCCAAAATGTTGTGGGCGATGCGCAATCGCTTAATGGGTTTAGGAGGTCTGCAAGTCGGTGGTACCGTCGCGGCGATTATGGGTATTGCCTTGTACTTTGACCAGCCTTGGACCATAGCCTTAGCCATAGGTTTGATCTTCGCCCTCTCTTCTACTGCGATTGTTTTGCAAACTTTTAGCGAAAAAGGATTAACGAAGACGGAAGGTGGACAAAACGCTTTCTCCGTGTTGCTTTTTCAAGATATTGCAGTGATACCAATGTTGGCGTTCATTCCTCTATTGGCCTTACCTGAATTAATTGAACAGGCACAGTCCGCGGCTCAAACAGCCGCAGCGCACCATGAAGAATTAAGCCTCGTTGCGGGATTGCCAGGCTGGGCATACGGCATCGTAATCACAGCATCGATTGCAATCGTCGTCGTTGGTGGACACTTTTTAAGTCGACCTCTGCTCAATTATGTGGCTAGCTCTGGTTTGCGAGAAATCTTTACCGCAACTGCACTCATGCTTGTCATTGGTATCGCTGCACTAATGAGTTTAGTGGGCTTATCTCCTGCCTTAGGAACCTTCTTGGCTGGCGTTGTATTGGCGAACAGTGAATTCCGCCACGAGTTAGAATCCAATATCGAACCATTTAAAGGTCTATTGTTAGGTCTGTTCTTTATTACCGTTGGCGCAGGGATCAACTTCTCGGTCCTTTTTGGTGATTTCTGGTTGGTCATGGCATTGACCATTGGCGTGATGGTTTTGAAAGCCTTGGTGCTGTTTATTCTTGCACTGATATTTAGGGTGAAAGGCAGCAACCGCTGGCTGTTTACCCTAAGCTTGGCTCAAGCAGGTGAATTCGGCTTTGTGCTTCTAAGCTTTTCAGTGCAAAACCACGTCATCCCATTTGAACTCTCACAAACTCTTGCGTTAGTGGTTGCGATTTCGATGTTCCTGACACCAGGTTTGTTTATTCTGTTTGATAGAGTGATTCTGCCGCGCTTTGAAAGCCAGTCAAATGAACGCGAAAGCGATACGATTGAGGAAACAGGCACGGTGATCATCGCCGGCATCGGCCGCTTTGGACAAATAGTGAATCGCCTATTGGTATCAAACGGCGTGACTACCGTGGTACTTGACCATCAATCTGACCAAGTCGATAACATGCGCCAGATTGGCACTCGCGCCTATTTTGGCGACGCGACTCGACCAGATATGCTACATACAGCCGGCATTGAGCACGCCGCTGCGTTGGTTGTGGCGATTGATAACCAAGAATCGAGTGTAGAACTGGTGAAGTACGTTAAGCACACGTACCCAAAAGTAACAGTGATTGCACGTGCCTTTGACCGTGGACATGGCTATCTTTTGCGTCAAGCGGGGGCTGATATTATTGAATCAGAGACCTACCATTCTGCATTGGAGATGGGCGGTCACACAATGAAAGCCCTTGGCATTCACCCCTTCTTTGTTGAACAACAGAAGGCGACATATAAGCGTGTTGAAGCACGTAAGTCAGAAATACTTTACAAAGCTTGGGAAGATGATTCTGAAGGTGAACGCTATGACAACAATTTCCGACAACTGTTTATTCAGTTAGAGGAGAAAATGGCGGAAGAGATGCAAAAAGATCGTCATGACAAACTATCGCGGTCAGAACGTGGTTGGACACCGCCACCTAAAGGTTACGCAGATGACTTTAATGAAGATAACGTCCAAGAGCTAACACCACCAAGAGAAGAGCCTATCCAACGATAACGCACTCCATATTAAAAACCTCCCGCTTGGGAGGTTTTTATTTTTTCAGTACAGAGCCACACGCCGTGCAGGATAAAATGATCTTCTCGATATTACATAAGATCATTCATTAAAATCTCATACTCTTCGTTTGCTTCTTCCACTAAATGAGAAAGCTCTAACGCATCAGTAACTGCAAGATTGAACTGCCACGGAGTTGTGTCTTCTTTACCACAGATTCGAGTTTCACACCCACGACTCTCAAAAGACAAATCATCAAACTCTGTGGTGTGGCGCTCTTGAAGTTCAACAATCTCAACTTCTAATTTACCGACAGGATTGACTTTAACGTGGGCATGTAACTCCGAACTGTTAGACAAACAATAATCTCTATGAACCGCAATCATGGCCGCCTCCTTGGTCTGCCAACTGACAACTCAACATTGAGTGTAGACGAGGGATTTTGAACGTGGCGTGAAATAATAATGAAGATTGATCTGTCTCATTAGAACAGACAATTGTTGCCATGAAGGCATGAGCCAGTATGAATCTCATCTGATTTAAATTGTTCTGAGATCGTAATAGTTGGCATTTACCGAGACTTTCCCTATTATCGAAACAAAATTACTGTGGTCATTCTTTAGAGGTCAGTATGGAGCTTGAAGCCGTTGCTAAAGCACTAAAAGAGTTAGGGCATCCGACTCGTTTAAGTATTTACAAAGAAGTCGTCAAAGCGGGATACAAAGGTATCGCGGTAGGCGGCGTACAAGAAAAGCTTGGCATTCCAGCATCCACTCTCTCTCATCATATCTCTAGCCTTGCTTCAGCCGGTCTTCTCACCCAGCGCCGTGAGGGTAGAACCCTTTTTTGTGTTGCAGAATATCAGTGCTTAGATGACGTAATTGGTTTTTTAAAAGCAGAATGTTGCGTTAACGAGTGCTCATAAATTTCTAGCAAAAACGAGAGAGTTTGAGTTTATATTGAATTTCAGCAGAACGTGAATGACGATGAAAAACATACACACCGAAATTGCTAACCTCGGTGTGTACATCTTCTAGTTCGCGACGAGTAACATTGACGACTTAGATGGTACGATTAACTTACCGTCAGTTGGAATGATTTGTTCTGTCATCAAATCAACCCAATTACCATCGATTTTTAATGTCAAAGACTGTTGACGCTGTGATTTATTAAGCACCACAATACCTTTGTCACCTCGCTTAAGTACGAGCATGTCATCGTTACCTTCAAGAACACTCATCGGCTCGCCATGCGTCATATTATGGAACTGGATCATTTTTGCCATACTCGGATCGCTCCATGCACCCTGCCATCTTGGCTGACCATTTTTGCCTTTAATACCGCTGGTGTTTAAGTCGGTATAAATCAACGGCACACCACCATCTCGGCCTAGAATATAGGCATAAGCTAACCATTCGTTTTCCTCGTCCATGATGAGATCAAGAAAGACATCATTGTTAGGAATATCATGTGTGATAGCAAATGTAATCGCACGACCGGGGGACAGAGCCTGACCAAAACAATAGGGATCAATCAGAGACTTGAAGCTGCCCTTTTTAGCAAACGCCTTAAACATGGTTGAGAACAAAGGGAAATCGTACGCACCTAGGCGAGTTTCCTGTAGATACGGCTCAAGAAACAGCTGATACTCTTCTTCCGTCGCACCGCCATCGGTAATAATTTCACCAAATATATGCACATCCCGCGTGATGTCGTCTGTCCAAACACGCTTAAGATGCTCTAACGTCATGTGTTTCGCAGCGTCAATACGAAAACCTTTCACACCAATAGCTTTCAGCGCCGTTAGGTACGCTCGCTGCTGTTCAACGACATGGTCACAAACACGAAGAGTTGGCAAGCCAGGATCGGTTGGTCCACCTGTGATACGTCCATTTTGAACCTGCCACTTATCTTTCCAGTCTTTAATGCCGAATGCTTCAACAAAGTCCTCTTCATCAAAAAGTGGTTGAGATAGATCGCCAAACAACGCTAGCGACTGATATTTCTGCTTGTTGTTCTGGTATTCCTCCAAGACCTCTTGTCTTGGGTACTGAAGGTCTCTGCGAAGGTGGGCCTCATTTGCCATATGGTTAAACACTACGTCGGCATAAACCCACACACCAACTTGCTCCAGTTCACGAACCATATGAATAAAATCTTTGGTATCACCCAAGGCATTATCGATAACACGATAATCTTGTGGTTGATAACGCTGCCACCAGCGCTCATCGTGTGCGCTTTTCATTGGTGGCGAAACCAACACAGAGCCATAACCAAGCTTGCGGATTTCTTTTGCTCGTTGGGCAATGTCAGCATACTTCCAATCAAACGCATGTAAGATAACGTTTGCACCGAATGATTGTGTTTCCTGTGAGCCACTCATGTTGTTCTCCTGCTCGTTTCCACTCACGATTACTTGTTTGCATTTTTTTGTGAGTGAATTCAATAATCGAAATTATAAAAGCTATTCATCAGAGGCACTCACCCTTTTAGCACTAACTCAAGGCTGAAATCGAAGGCGTAGCGACTCATCCATTGCACAGCGATAAATCGTTCTGAGTGAATAACGGGCACACAACATACAACCCAAATAGCCCAAAACAAACCTAAAGCATTGTTTTGCTTGACAAAAACTTCAATTTAAAAAGATAGAACATAAGATCTATGTACGCCCTAAAATAGGCCCAAAGGATAAAAATAGCCAAGCCAACCCGTTGAGTAATCAATTGTTAATAAAACGAAACTGGCAGGTGGATCACGTTTGGCGCGTTTCAAAAATCCAGTAAATCGCCATACCTAGTGTTAAAAGACTAAAGATTTCTGTTTGTATCTGTCCCGAAATGACTTCAAAATGCGAAACTTAGCTTATCTCTATGGGGGTATGCTCTACCTTGGAGGATAATATTGAATATCAAAGAATTTTCTGACCTCGTCGGGCTATCTGCTCATACTCTTCGATACTATGAAAAAATCGGTTTACTTAAACATGTCCATAGAAACGCGAGTGGACATCGAATGTATAGTTCGAAAGATCTAAACTGGATAAGCTTTGTTAAGCGTTTAAAAGAAACTGCAATGCCACTTGAAGAGATTCTAGAGTATGCCAAATTAAGGGAAGTCGGCTCTCAATCTGTACCACAACGTCAAGCCCTGTTAGAACAACACCAAGAAAACCTCAAACGCCACATTGAGCAACAGAAAAAGCACTTATCGGCTCTAGAAGAAAAAATTGCCTTGTATACAAGTGGAAAAGTTCGTTGACTTAGAGTTAACTCTAACGATTAAGGTGTGTTTACATTTATTCACTAGGAACATACCGATGGAACAATCGCGCTTTAACAAAGGATTAGAACTACTCTCTCAAATTGATGGCGACGCTGGTCATAATGTCATCGAAAGCTTACAAGATATTTGTCCAGATTTAGCTCAGTACACCATTGAGTATCCGTTTGGCGATATTTATGCTCGCCCGGGCTTAGACCTAAAATCGAGAGAAATCGCAACCGTCGCCGCGCTAACGGCAATGGGGAATTGCGCGCCGCAACTAAAAGTGCACTTAAATGCAGCGCTGAATGTAGGCTGTAGCGAGGATGAGATTAAAGAGATCATTTTGCAGATGTCCGTCTACGCAGGGTTTCCCGCGGCATTAAACGGCATGTTTGCATTCAAAGAAGTGCTAGCGGAAAGAGCAGAGTAATAACAACGTTGACATCAATTTAACCGCAATTAAAAACGGCCCTTGGGGATCGGGCCGTGATTAAAACAACGAGTGAATTAGCGCTCAGGAGTTTCAAGCAGTTTAACTGCGCAATCTACCGCGTTGTTAATGCCTTGACTGCTCTCCAACTTACCTGAACTTGCAGGACCAAGGGCACAAGAATACAAAGCCAGCTGCTTATCGAACGGCAGATCCAACTGTTCATAGAGATTTTGTCGGATTCTTGCATGTTGTTCTGGTTCTTGGTTAGCAAGGCTAATCAACGTTTCATAAATAAGCGTTTTCATGTCTTTCCCTTTTCACTTTATTGCACGGGGTGCATATATATTGTATCCATTTGGGAAGCACAAATCAGAAGCTAGGTCACAGAACGCGTCGCTAAAAAAGTTTATGTGCGCGGTAAATTGCAATACAAACCTAAAGCCGTTTAGAAAAAGGGCAACTGATAACTCGATAGATCAGCCGATTAACTAGCATTCGCCGCTGTTTGTTCATAATCGTGTCCGATATAAACAAAAACGCCGCTGTATCAGCGACGTTTTATCTCGACTTTAGTTAATCGAATTTTTTTAGTTGAAGTGCACTAGCATTTCAACGTCATCGCCTTGCTCTGGAGCCTGAAGAGCGAAGTGCACGTACCCTGCTTCAGTAATAGGAATCGCAAGGTATTCATTGCTGCCTGCATAGTTGGACGCATACTCGTGCTGCTCTACTGTAGGCCAATGCTCCCTACTCGCGTATAGATCGACATTACCAGTTTGAGAGTGAGCCGTTAGCCATACACGAACCTCTTCAACACCTTCAGGCACATAAACTGCTGCATAACGCTGCTTGTGAACGGTAAGCATTTTGGCTTCACCAGACTCTAATACCACAGGTGCTAAATCATCTTGCACTTGGGTTGGCGGTGTTTGCGCTTCCACTTCTAGCGCAGCCACAAGATTCACTGAGTCATAGCTATCACGTCCAGTTAAGCTGATGTAGTAACGACCCGCTTTAACGTAACCATCTTGCTCTGGTTCAAACACAATCTCTTCATTGCTGCCATCAGCATATTGACTCATTTCGAAATCATAGTAATGCGCGACTTTGTTGTAGCTCATGTAAAGATCCGCATCACCCGCACCCTCAATAGATACATTGAAGTTAACGGTGTTGGCTGGAACATCAACGTAGAACAGTTTTTCGCTGTATGCTTCGCCACTGAGCTGAAGGCTTTGGTTCGCCGTCAATTCAGTCACTTGTGCTTCAGGGCTTGTTGGTTCTGTTGGCTCTTCTGGGTCTGTATCAGGTTGCTCAGGTTCCACTTTTAATGTGTCCAACCAACGTTCAAACTCAGCATCGTATTGTTGACCTAAAGACGTCACCTGCTGTGCCCATTGTTCGAACTGGCCAGAGCGCGACAATGCCAACAAGCTTTCGACGTCTTGTGGATGATTTTCTAACATGAATCGAACAGCTAGATAACCCCAACGATAGATACGATTGGTATCGTGAGAGTACGTGGTATCAAACACAGTGGAAAGGCTCAGTTTACCATCTGCAATCAGCTCAATCGCAGCTTGGTAACCTTGCTTGTAATGCATGTATTCAGCAAAACCTTCTAGCCACCAAACAATATGACCATGAGCCAAGTTATCGCTGAACGAACCGTATTGGTTAAATCGTGCATCTAAATAGTGCGTGTATTCATGTTCTAGGTTCAAGATAGAGAGATCTTCACCATTCGCGTAGCGATAAGCGACGAAACGCGCAGTATTGTCCGCTTTTGAAGGGTCACCTTCTAGGTACTGACCACCGTTGTCCGTTGTATTACCAAATAGGAATGAAGAGTAATCAACGTAACTAGTGTTACTCGCGAATACCGCCACTTCAACACGATCATTCAAATCATCAGCGACAGGTTGATTACCCGTATTCGCAACTCGATGGAAGTCGGCTTCTTTTGCCGCTAGCACTTCACACGCTTTCGCTGCTTGAGCATCGGTCAGATCCTCAGAGCGAATAATGGCAGGTCCCTGACATTCAAAACGATTTGGCATTACACGTGCAACTAAATCTTGCTTGGCTTGCTCAATATTCAGACCATTTAGGCCTTCTGGTGCGTAGTAGCTCATCATTTCAACGGCAGCAAGCCATAGTTTGTCATGCTCACTACCCAGTGGATAACGCTGCATCACCTGTTGCATTACTGCCAATGCTTTGCGTTTGGTCTCCTGATCTGGGCTCGCGAGCAAACGACCAGTTTCACGTAATGCATTGAAAACGATAAAGCTTGCATCCGTATCTAATGCCCAAGCATTATCAGATGCGAATTTCACCAACGTATCAATATGGTGAGTATTGTTTGCCATGTATCGGTAGAACGCATCGTTCGCCGCATGGCCTGCCATAGAGCGGAACAAGTTGTTTAAACCATCGACCCATTGCGTGTCCTGCGCGGTTTCACGATTAAAGTGCATCAATGCGGCCATCATGCTATCCATGGTCAGCGGCAACTGCTTAACGTTATCAACCATCAAAGTCAGGCTCTTCATTGCACCAACTTGTTCACGACCTTGATCCAAAGCATGAGGGTTGTTTAGGAATAGGTTCGTCGACTGAGCAAAACGCTGACTCAACGCTTGCGAAAACTCAGGTGTACCAGTACCAGCGTTGTAGCGAACGTAGTAGGCCGCTCGAATAAATTCGCCTAGGTTCTCTAGAATACGAGCTTGATCTGCTTCACCACGATAGCGAGCAATTTCTTGATCCAGCGCGACTTGGATACGGCTTAGGCTCGCTTCACTATAGATATCATTCAGCGTTTCTGAAGGTGCTGAAAACCAAGCGTGGTAGCAATCATACTCAGCACCAGAAACGGCAGTAGCCAGATCTCGCGATTGTTGTAAATCAGCAACCGCACACTGATTTTGTGCAAAAGAGAAGCCAGACACACTCGCTAGCATACAAGCAAGCGCCAAACGATGGCGCGGGAAAAAACGGATATGAGACATAACAACACTCATTGATTATTAACATACATTGAGTGGGGGTTTATATTCTTTACAGCTCAAACAGTGAAATCAGTGTCATAAAATTTATGAAACCGCTCCCAAAAATAGGTCTTTTACTCTAATTAAATGGGAGCAATCCCACTCCAAAAAAAACTCACAATTATCAATAAAAACATTAATTTACCTTTTTCTAAATAACGACTTTATGAGGAAAATTGCCCTTAAACGCCCCCCTTAACTCTTCCAGATAGAGTTCACGACAATCAAAGGTTCTAAATTAAATTTTGATGCTTGATACCATCTATTTTTATTTGTGACTCATTCCCAATAAGTCATAGAGTGCATATCAAAAGGTTGGCATTAATGGTAAATTCTCCGCCAAATCAAACACATTTACTCCTCCAGTCATTGATGAGTGAATAAAGCAGATATTTGGCTAGGGATAATACATGTCACTTTGGGGATTTTTGGGAGCGGGGATTGCCTACTTCATGACAACGTTTGCCTTTGTTTTTGGCGGCATTTTTTGGTTATGTGCTGAAGGTAATACATTAAGAGAAACAAAGCGCCAATCATCAATAATGTCCGGGGTTATTGCTTGTACTATTGGAACTTGGGTGCTTGCTTTTGGTGTTTACGTTTACGGTTACTTTTGGGATAACTCTTCTCACTATTATTTTTATTTGCTCGCTCCATGGGGACTTGCCATTTTTGGGGTAAAACTTCGTAACCGCTGGGTTAAGCAATACGCGCGTGTAAAACACGCAAAAGAAGAACAGTGGCAAAAGCGCTGGCGAGAATTATTAGGGGAAGATACTGAAGAGCTTCCACCATATACACATGATTACGAGCTCTACTCGGGCATTTGGCAAGCCAATGAAGCGCTCCAAGAACAGTGTTTTGCAGCCCTTCCTCACGGGAAAGCAGTCTACAAGAGAGTGAAAGCCTTCCAAACGATGGCCTCCCCCGCTGGTGACATAAACAATCAAGTTTTGCTGAGTAAACTCGATCAACTAGAGGATGAAATCATTCAAGTTCTTGAGCAACACTCGCAAAAGAAAGTAAGCATTGAAACTGGCGCAGGTACTTTACACAAAGAGTCAAAACGCAATGTTTATCACCATGAGAATGGCCCAACAGAAGAGCAACTGTACGACTCAATCAACCTCCAACATGATTTGGATCGAGAGCTACGCAACATTATCTATGATCGGCTCGGTTACGATGGCGAAGATGAGTACTTTTTCCTCCAAGCGCCACTCGAAGAGCTTACCGAGAATGAAACCGCAATCAACTGGATGCTCTGGGGGTTAGTAAGCGACCATTTTGCTGTTGACCCATACCAAACGGCGTTGGATCTCAGCCTAATGAATGCGGAACCAAGATGGGGGCAAAATGAACGGTTTGTAATGATTACGGCTCAATAAACGCAAGTACTAAGTCTAACTTTAATACAACCTATTCTGAGACCACCCTCGCGTTGGTTAACTTAGCCAGTAAGCGGCCAACGCGATCGCGCATTTCACGTCTATCGACAATCATATCTAGCGCACCATGCGCTAGTAAAAATTCACTTCGCTGAAACTCGTCTGGTAGCTTTTCACGTACCGTTTGCTCAATGACCCGTCTTCCCGCAAAGCCAATACTTGCTTTAGGTTCACCAATATTGATGTCTCCTAACATGGCTAAACTCGCCGAGACGCCACCATAAGTTTGGTCCGTCAATACTGAGATATAGGGTAATCTGTGCTCAGATAAGTGGTTTAACGCGGCGCTGGTTTTTGACATTTGCATGAGTGCCACCAAAGACTCTTGCATGCGCGCCCCTCCGCAAGCGGAAAAACATACTAACCCAGATTTTGTATTAATTGCGCTTTCAACTGCTCGGACAAACTTCTCGCCAACCACTGCGCCCATCGAGCCTGCCATGAAAGAGAATTCGAATGCACACGCAACAACAGGCAGCCCCAATAACTTGCCCTCCATCACCACCAACGCATCTTTTTCTCCAGTCGTTTTCTGTGCTAAAGCAATTCGCTCTTTATATCGCTTTAAGTCTTTAAAACCCAAAATATCTTGTGGCTCCAACTCACTTGCCAACTCTTGTTGTGTTCCATGGTCCAGAAAAGAGATCAACCTTTGACGCGCAGCCATTCTCATGTGATATGAGCATTTAGGGCATACTTCCAAATTTTCTTTTAACGCGGCACGATAAAGTATTTGTTCACACACAGGACACTTTGTCCAAACGCCCTCAGGGATAGACGCTTTGCGCGAACCTATTATATTTTTATTCTCAAATAACCGTTCTAACCAGCTCATAAATTCACCACTATTGATTACGTTCTAGCGCGATATCTCGTTGTTTGTTCGCTTAAACTTGTAAATAAAATTGTATGTAACTTAGTACAGAGATAAAGTGCGATATGCTGGCTTGATAATCCAATAAAGTGGGATAATGAAATGTTTGATAACGTTGACCAAATCTGGTTAAAAAGTTTTCACTGTGTTTATGAGAACAACAGCTTTAAGCGAGCCGCTGAGTGTTTGAACATACCAACATCAAATATCAGCCGACACATTGCCCTGCTTGAAGAAAAGTTAAACATTAGGTTGTTCAATAGAACAACAAGGCGAATGACGCCTACCGAGGCTGGAGAAGAGCTCTATAGCAGCACTCATCCGTTATTGGAGCAACTCAACGCCGCACTAGAAACGGTAACGCGCCACTCACACACGGTAACAGGGAAACTGCGAATTCTTATGCCAGACACACCTGTACTGGCCAAAGCGGTTGTCACCTTTTGCACGCAATACCCGTCAATCTCTTTGTCTTGCGATACAACGCTAAACCCTAAAGATGATGTTATTGACAGCTTTGATGTCATTTTGAGTTTTCATAGAGGGACTTTGTCAGACAGTAACTGGGTGGCGAGAGAGATAAAACGCTGGCCCAGTGCCATTTTAGCCGCGCCTCAACTAATTGAGAAATACGCCACCCCTTACAAAATTACGGATCTAAGTCATGTTCCCTGCATCACGACGCTTACCGCAGTAAATGGTGCACCATGGGTATTCAGAAACCCTGTTGGGGGCCATATTACTCAAACTGTGCAATCTTCATTCAAAGTAAACAGCGGTCATCTCGCCAGATATGGCGCGTTATCAGGGCTTGGATACGCAATATTGCCAATTGAGTCATGCCAAAATGAGATCAAAAATGGTGAGCTAGAAATCGTCACTCTAGAGTACGAACCTGAGGATTTAGTGCTTTACGCCTTTTACTCGTCTAGAAAACATGTAGCTAAGAAAATATCTATATTTGTTGAACATTTAAAGCAAAATGCGAAACTTAACGCTTAGCTAAGCTTTACTCAACTAATTTATCATATTTTGTTTTATCGTTTAGAAAGGACAGACACCGCTAAGCGATTTGAGACTCGATTTTTTCAAATAAAAAAGCCAGCAATTAACATTTACTGGCTTTTTATTAAAGAGGGTCAGTTGGCGTTTAGATTCTAAACGCTCCCACGTGACGATCGAGTGTTCGCGATAGCTCCGCGAGTTGTTGACTTGATTCTTCTAGTTGCTCACTCGCCGTTAGCGCACTTTTCACTGAGTGGCTGACGGTATCCATGTTCATATTAATTTCGTTTGCTACCGTTGATTGCTGTTCTGTTGCGGTTGCTACTTGAGTATTGATATCTGAAATAGTCGTCACTTGTGCAGCTATTGCTTCTAAAGCCTGTCGAGCTAACTCAGTTTCTGCCGTTCCTTCTTCAATAAGAGTCTTACTATTACTCATTGAATTCACCGCACTTTGAGCTTCAGTTTGTAGCTGGTGAATCATATTGTCAATTTCATCGGTAGAATGAGCCGTTTTAGTCGCTAGGTTGCGAACTTCATCAGCGACTACTGCAAAACCTCGGCCGGCATCACCAGCGCGTGCAGCTTCGATAGCCGCATTGAGAGCCAATAGATTGGTTTGCTCCGAAATACCTCTAATCACCTCTAGAATACTACCAATCGACTGAGTATTTTCAGCAAGACTCACGATAATGTTGGAAGTGCTGTTCATCTCGTTTTCAAGATTAGTCATCGCCGTTTTGGTTCTTTCTAGCGTCGTGTAGCCATCTTGCGCTTCATTACTTGCTGCACTCGCAGCATTTGCCGCTCCGGCAGCATTGGAGGCAATTTCATTGACCGTCGCAATCATTTCGTTCATGGATGTGACAACCAGCATGGTTTGCTCGTTCTGCTCTTGCCCTCTTGTGAGCGCTTGCTGAGATTGCCCACGCAAAGCGACAGCTGAACTATTAAGCTCCACACCAGTATTTACAACTTGTGTAATAATCTCATGTACTTTCCCAACAAAAACGTTGAAAGCAGAAGAAATTTGCGCGACTTCGTCATTACCTTTCGCTGGCAAACGAACGGTTAAGTCTCCGTCTCCTTTTGAGATGTCTTGTAGAGCGTCTTTAAGCGCAGAAAGCGGTCTCATCAGTTTATTTAGCAGAAGTGACAGAATCAAAACACACATAACGAAGATCGCCACCATAGAGATCAACTGGTAAGTAATAATTCCATTCGTCGCTTGGCTCACTTCGGTAATAGGAATACCAATATCAAAAGTACCGTATAACTGACCATCCACATAAATTGGTGCCATGATGTCAAACACCCATACTTTCTGGACATCGGCATACCACTTTGAGTACTGTTGAACACCTCTCGTCGCGCCTTCAACAGTATATTCATCGTTATAGGTTTTGTTCAGCTTGTGCTTATCACTGTGGGCTACTGCCGTTACGTTACGGTCAATTACAACGGCATAACTCACGTCTGAACGTTGTTTCAGCCCCTCAACAAGCGATTGTAAATCTTGCATTGGATTGGCTGAGTTCTCCAAAATATAACTCGCATTTCCCGCTAGAAACTCAGCTTGAACTTGGGATTTGTTTAAGATGATGTCATCGATTTTCTGACTCGAAATTAGGTACGTTGATGCCATACTCGCCACGACAGCAATACCAAACATGGCGCAGACTGCTAATAAGATGATTCTTTTCATTATAATTGTCTCAATACAATTCAATTGATGCTCATTAATCGAGCGCTAAGCCTTTCTTCTCCAAAACCAACCAAACTGCATTTTGGGTCTGTTTGGCAGAGCAAGACATAACTTTATAACTATGTATCTGCTTGGTTCCCGATTACTTTAGACAGAAGGAAAAAAAGTCTTCAAAACGTCACATTTCTACGAGGTTTGGCGAAGGGACGAGTACGCAAAAGGAAACGTTTGCATAGTTAAATTTAACTATGCGACCAAATTGGTATCGAACATTAAAGAAAAGACTTCTAATTAGCGTTTTGACCGTCGGGAGCGCTGTGGTCAGTGCTCCCGTTTTATCATTTAGTATCTCAGGTTCAGATATTAGAGCCACAATCGCAGCGGTTGTAATACGAGATGTTTGGTGAAGCGAGAATGACTTGGTTTGTAGATATGGCAGCGATGTCAGATCGAGTAATTCTCAATCAAGAATCGGCAGCAAAATATGCAAACCAAGGCATGAAGCCATTGCCCATAAAAAAAGAAAGGAAAAAAATCTTTACCACAGAGTTTAGCTCGTCAGCGATATGTATCCATGCATACCCATGTATAAACCAACTGCACTGATCAAGACGCCCGATAAGTAAGGAGCTCGACGTGCAACATCATTCAAACCGCTCCATTTAGATGTCGCTTTTTGCACGCCCACTGCTGCCACAACGCCAACAGCAACCAGAGTCAAGGCTAAGCCAATACTGAATGACACAACTAAAGTCGCACCAAGAGTCATTGCCTTAAGCTGCAAACAGATAAGCAAAACCGTTACCGCAGCAGGGCATGGAATCAAACCGCCCGTTAATCCAAACAGCAGAATTTGCCCATTCGTCACGTCTCGATTCTCAAAGCGCTTTTGAATGTCTAAAGCGTGAGCGCGCTCGTGAGCATCTTGATATTCCTTATCTTCGCTTTCTAAATGAGAACCAGGACGGAAATGTACATCAAAGTCATGGGTATGATCATGGTGCCCGATGATCAAAGTGACAGAAAGTCCATTAGAGACTTCAATGCAAGACGCCGATTCCAAGTATCCATCACGCTCTATAAAGTGATAAATATCAGCAGGTTGATAACCATCACTCGATACCGAAACCTTGATACCTTCAGCAGTTAAAGGTTTACCGCTGAGTGTTCGCAACTGGAAACGGTGATGCTCCCCTTCCTCTGTAATCGAAAGCGAAACATGCCCATGTCCTGTATCCACAACTTGCGTCGTCCAATCGCGAGCATGATCCTGAGCTTTGTTCCAAGCTCGCTCATCGCTCCATGTCCGCCAAAACATCCATACGCCGGTTGTCACGATAATGACCCCAGAGATAAGTTGCATCCATGGTTCAGCCGCTTCAGCGGTGAATTTCTGGCTAATATACATCCCGCCAACAGCGATTAACCATACAATTACAGTGTGAGAAAGTGTGGCAGCTAAACCCAGCATCACGGCTTGTTTGACCGTTCCTTTCACCGCGACAATGAACGCCGCCATCATCGTTTTAGAGTGCCCAGGTTCTAAACCATGCAAAGCGCCAAGCAAAATGGCACTGGGAATAAAGAACCACCCATTACCTTGTTGTAGTAACGCGACAAAATCCATTGTTGTTCTCTGTTGTTGATTCTAATTTATCGCAAACTATACTCCCCCCTAGTATTAAATACTACCCCCCAGTATAAATTGAGTGCTACATTATCAGTTAGAATAACTCTGCCCGTAACTTAAAGAAGATAAGACATGTCGCATACAACCAGAGATCAAAAGAAGCTCAACACTCGAGTCAGTAAAATACAGGGTCAGGTGAATGGACTTAAAAAAATGCTGGAAGAAGAGCATGAATGCCAAGATGTGTTGCAGCAGATTGCCGCTATTCGGGGGGCAGTAAATGGTTTGATGCGAGAAGTAATTAAAGGTCACTTACTTGAACACGTCGTACTTGAGGAAGACAAAACTCAACGTGAAAAAGATATGGAAGTCGTATTAAAAGTACTGGACTCTTATATAAAGTAACCCTACTTCGCTAGAGTAAAGTCACTAAGGTTAAACTCGAATAGATCCTTTATAGGTAATCGCTTACTAAGCGGGAAATAGCAATGGCAGATATAGACCATACTACCTGCCATTTACATAACAATATATTCCGTAACAACCTCACTTAGTGCCGTAAATTCCCTAATAATGCTCACATCAATCATTCTGGCTGCAACTTTAACCAGAACCGACTTGATACACATAGGGGCAAAATCTATTCAGGTTGGAAAGTACTTATATCCATCAGATGGATAACTTTAACTCACACAAATTGAAAAAAGCCAGCTATCTAGCTGGCAAAAGGCATTGTGAAAATTTGAAAAGGCTTTTCTTGGGACTCAAACTTTATTTGTGAGCTCTTTTAATGTTTTACGCAATGTATTGATACCGAGAGCACCCGGTACAACCCACCCTTTATTGATAACCAACGTTGGCGTAGAAGTGATGTCATATTCTTGAGCCAACTTTCTGTCACGCTGTATCTCAGCTTGTCGCTCCGGAGAAGCAAAGTCCTCAAGAAAACGAGCCTTATTCAGCCCAACCTCACCAGCAATTTCTGTAAGCTCGTCCAAATCACCAATATTTCTGTTTTCACTCATATGTGCATGTGTAACAGCATCAAAATAGTCCCAGTAAGCACTGGATCCTCCCTGTTGTTCAGCCGCCTTACATGCCACCAAACCTGGCGTTGAAAATGGGTATTCAAACGTCTGCTGACGCATCCCTTCTACGTTTACGCGCTTTTTATCGTCGGCACGCGCACATTGCTCCCAGTGTTCCAAAATAATTTGCTTCGCTTGTTTCATTGAGCCAAACTTGCCAATCATTTCTTCCCGTGAGGCAGACAAAGCAAATGCATGATGATGGATATCTAAATTAAACTCTTTTTCAAGCTGGCGTAGTCGAGGTGACAAAACATAACACCACCCACAAATGACGTCGTGAAAAAAATCGACTCTAATTTTTTTGCTCATTACTTTTCTCCAAGATTGAAAGTATTACTGGCTTACCAACTAATGACCGGTCCTGCTGGAACAATTCCATAAGGGTTAATGTGCTTGTGCGAGAAGTAGTAATGCAACTTCATGTACTCGATATCGATCGTTTTTCTGATGCTCTCATGACTGAGTAAATCCAGCATATACTGGTAAAGGTTATCGAAGGCTTTTAGTGGCTTTTTATTGGCCTTAAAGTGAACTTCATAAACGGCTTCAAACCTGACAAGTGTGGGTAACAGAAACAGATCCGATAGTGTGATATTCGAACCATACAGATAACGAGTTTGACTTAGCCTGTTGTTCAACTGCTCCATAGCATCAAATAAGGTGTCACTGGCTAGATCATATTCTGCCTGCTCTGTGGCAAAACCAACGTGGTAGACCTTTCGATTCACATTGACGTGTAACCACTCGTTGAGCTTTTCTATTTCTTCTCGCAGACTATCTGGAACCAACTCAACTTTGTTCTTAGCTAAAGGTAGCCAGTTGGTAGCAAGCTCCATTGCTATCGCAGAGGAATCATTACCTACAATTGCATGATCTTGTCTGTCCCATAGTATCGGTACTATTACTCTTCCCGTGTAATTTGGATTTGCTCGTTGGTAAAGCTCTATCAAGTTTTGAGAGCCGTACAAAGGATCTGAGTTAGCATCGTCAAATAACCATCCGTCGGAATATCGCTTTGCTGCAACAGAAGAAACAGTTATTGCGTCATTCAATCCTAGGTAATTGATCACCAGATAAGGCCGATGGGCAAAAGGGCAAGCAAACGACATGTACAAGTGATAACGCCCTTGCTCAGCGACTTTTGGCAATTCAAAGCTGTCCTCATGAGACAGGTCTTTTACTTCTTTATTTGGATACCAAATCCCTTTTTCTAAAACAGCCATGGGGTGCACCTACATACTTAAATTAAGGAAACATATGTAATAACGCGAGCTTTCGCTCAACGTTACATTGTTAAGGTATACAGCGACGAATTTGACTCACAGCATTGAACGTAACATCCAGGCTGTTTTTTCATGCTCTCGCATTCGATCAGAAACCAATGAAGCAGAAGATTCATCATCCCCATCCTGAGCCAATTTCAGAACGTCTCGGCAAGTCTTGACCACTTGCTCATGAGAACGAACAAGAATAGACACCATTTGTTCTGCTGAGGGCACGCCATCTACTTCAGAAACTGAGCTAAGGTCGGCGAACGCTTTGTAAGTCCCTGGCGCAACTTCACCTAGTGTTCGTATTCGCTCAGCAATGTCATCGACGGCGATTGCCAATGCGTTGTATTGCTCTTCAAACATAAGATGTAGCTCGCGAAATTGGGGGCCAGTAACGTTCCAATGAAAATTATGCGTTTGCAAATACAAAGTGTAGGAGTCTGCCAGAAGGCGTTTAAGCGCTTCTCCAATCACAACACGATCCTGTTCGTTTATACCAATATCCACTTTCATACCTACGCTCCTATAGTGCGTTTTCAAAGGAAGACATCAGCGCTTCCAGTTCAACTTTAGTCGCTACGTCAAACTCACCATCGTGAATTTTCTCCTGATAACTCCCTAAACTGTAGATTCCTTTAACGTCGCCACCCCACCATGGCATTAGCTCCGCCATCGTTCTGAGATTGGTCGCACCGCCATTCGGTCCAGGAGAAGTACTGACTAAAAGAACGGGTTTCTTATCGTCACCAAAGAAGGATTTACCTGATTCAGCAACACGTGAAAGCCAGTCAATGACATTCTTTAAAAATGCGGGCATAGAGCCGTTGTGCTCAGGAGAAGCAATAATCAGCGCATCGTGTTCATTCATCATTTGTCTCAATGTGATGGCGTCGGCTGGTATACCTTTTGACTCTGCATCAATGCCATACATTGGCAAATCGAAATCTTTCAATTCGATGATGGTCACTTTAGTTTGGGTGGCTTTTTCAGCCAAGGAACGAATCAGAGTATTATGGATTGACTGACTGTGATTACTTCCCGAGAGCGCGAGTATCTTTTTCATGAGTTAGTCCTGTTAGGTATTTAAGGTCAACACCTCAGTGTTGGTGATTACAATAAATACTAATTGACTAGCATTGGTGAATAAACTATATGTTAGTAACTAAATAGTTTACTTTTGGTAAACAATAAGAGTTTAAATGAGGTCGAAGTGGATAAAATAAGGGCGCTAACCGTTTTCAGAAGGGTTGTGGAACTGGGAAGCTTCAAAGCAGCAGCTGAAGATTTAAGTCTGTCAAAAGCAGCCGTTAGTAAGAATATCAATGAGTTGGAAGACTATCTTAAAAGCCCTCTGATAAACCGAACTACGCGTAACATGCACATAACGGATAATGGTCAACTTTACTACAATCAGGTTTGCAACATATTAGATGATTTGAAACATGCTGATTTGTCAGTCATCGAGTCGTCTCATACGTTAAAAGGATCACTGAAAATAAGCGTTCCTATGTCGTTAGGAATTTTAGAAATTAACCCCATCATTTGTGAATTCATGCACCAATATCCTGATTTGTCTATTGAAGTTGTCATGAGTGACCAATATGTCGATCTCATCGACTCAGGCATTGATATAGCGATTCGAGGAGGGGGAGAATTAAGCAATTCTAGTTTAAGATCCCGAAAGCTTATCGATATGAGACGAGTGCTTTGCGCTTCTCCTGAATATCTTTCAAAATCCAGCGAGATTCTTAAGCCAGAAGATCTCGCTCATCATAAGTGCCTCATATACAGTTTTTCTTCGTCAGCAAGACGTTGGCTATTCAGAAATGAGGATGAAGTCAAAGAGATCGAGCTTCAATCAAGTTCTTATGTCGTAAACAATGGATTAGCGCTCAAGCAAACAGCGTGCTCAGGCCATGGTATTTTATTGCTGCCGGATTTATTCGTTAAAGGCGAGTTAGAATCTGGGGAATTAGTTGAGGTTTTATCGATGTGGCAAGCTGATAGGCATTCACTGTATGTTGTTTATCCTTTCCATAAAGAGCAATCTCAAAAAGTCAGAACTTTTATTGATTTTGTCGTTAAACACTTCGAAAACAAACAGCACTAGCCTTCATCTTCTCCTGTCAAATTGATTACCTGAGCATGAAAACGCAACCTTTGTGAGAAGGTGGCCAGATGTGAGAAGGTGGCCAGATTTTTCAACAGACTTGATTTCGCTCGGCCTGACTATTCGACACTTGCAATACCACAGTAGAAAGAATGGATAGTGCAATACCAGGATATACAGCTGTGGGTATACTCTTTCCATCAAATAACAACATGATAAAAGCAACAAATACAGGACTTAGATAAATATAAGCCATCACTTTTGCAGGCCCCAGTACAACGGTGGCTTTGTGGATGATAAAGGTTGAGAGCAATGTCGCAAACAAAGCGAGGTATAGCATGTGCAAGGTAAGCTCGGCATTTAATGCAAACCAGTCTAGTGGTTGATGGAATACAAACAATGCCAGCAACATCCAGAAGGCACCGCCAATCAGAGTACAAAACACGGTAACAATGGTTTCTTCTCCACGATGAAAAACTTTCATCGAGACAGAAAAACACACCATAGACATACACCCGAGCAAAAACAAAATATCTCCTTTGTTGAGGTTTAGTTTCAATAATGTCTCTAAATCTCCTTTCACAACCACCCAACATGTCCCGACAGTCCCTACCAAATAAACGCCAAGCATCTGAATAGATAATTTTTCCTTAAAGAGGAAAACACTAACAATGGCAGTAATAAATGGCACTAATGTATACAGTGTGCCTGTGTTTAATGCCGTGGTTGTCTGCAAAGCCCTGAACATACATATAAAAAAGATCGCAAAGAAAAGGCTCATGATAAGACTTCTTGGAAACACATCTTTTGCCATTTTGATGCGATGTTTCTTTGTCAGAATAAAAGGAAACAATACCAGTGCTGCAAGCAGGAATCTCAATAACGTTAAGGAGAATGGATTGATTACACCGGATAGTTTTTCTGAAGATAAAAAAGATCCTGCAACCAGCGCTGTCACTAATAAGGACAAAAGGTGATATTTAATATTTTTCACATCAAGGCCATCTATTTTAAGGGGATAAATACTCTACTAGTGCTCAAGCACTAAAGACTTAACCATAACAGCCGCATTGAGTAATTAAAGCTCCATTTAGTAACTTAACTGTTTACCAAAGAGAAATAGTTTGTAGTAATTGACTCCTTATTAATACACCTCCACATCGTCAGTTCACTATTGGTAAACAATTTGTTTACCTGAGTGCTGTTTATCTGATTTAGCGCGACTTCTACACTTAGGCCTGAAAACACAACTCATCGTCCTATAATCAAGCAGGAGACCGAATGATGAAAAAATGGATCAATTTAGTATTAGTGAGCATGATTGCCACTATGCCGATCGCACAAAGCGTAGCAAAAACAATGTCAACAGAGGGTCAGCTGACTCTGTCTTACAGTGATGGTAGAGCGCCAACTCAAGGCGTTGAGAAGGTCAACGAAGTGCTCAAAACTATTGGTGTGCGAGTTAGTACCGTTTCGCTGCCTGAAGAAGCCAAACCTATTCTGGAAATATCCAAAAAAAGAGCTATTACAAAGGAAGAAAGTGAAAAACTAATCTCACTATTTTCTATGCACCGTGGTGACTTACTGGATCAAATCGAAAAAGCTGGCCGATTACCAGAGGCACACAGAGGCGGTTTCCTATCGACGTCTGAAGTAGGCGTTGCTCCATATCCAAAGGTTTATGATATGAAAGCAATGACTCCAGAAGTTATGCACTTTCTACAAGAAAAATTCGGCAAGTTACATGTTAATAGCTCAGAGAATGGCGTAGGTATCGATGAAGTGATGACCATCGTGTCTGGTGGGCCATGGACTTGGTTCTTTGTATTACCAGACAATGTGATTGGTAAACTGACGCTGAGTCACGTCTCACTAGATGGTGATGCGTGGCGAATCAGCTACCCAGGTCTCGTACCTCATGGTGGGTTCTTAGATGCACCTTATGGCTTGGTTGTCGCTTATGCACACGGCCCTAAAAACTTTGTTATGCGTTATGAAGAGCCGAGTGTTGAAGGTACGGAAACGCTGGGTACTAACTCATGGATCGACTTCAGCGGCGATATTCCAAAGCTACTGGATTAATATCAAAAGTACGACAAACCAAGACTAACGAAAAAAATGACTCGGCTTACTTGCTGAGTCTTTTTTCATTTTTAGGGGATATCACTCCTTTGGTTAACGAAGTGTCCTTGGTAAGTATAACTTTTCTTTAACTAGCAACAGCTTAGCGATAGAAAAGCCAACTGTATAGGTAATAAGTGGGGATTGAGCGCTTCCAATATACATAGACCGTGCTGTGTACTTTCTGGCAGAAAACACATCCTTTTGTTTTCTAAATTACCAAATTACTGATTACATCTGGATATGGAAGCTCACTTCGCTTTATCGCTGCTCGTCACTTGTCATCAAAAATCAAATTCACCGCAATTGCCATCAAAACTAAACCTGAGATTGGCAGCAAGACACCCAATGGTGAGCGCTCGATGTAAGGCAAGTTTTCCGCAATCAATAAACCCCACTCAGGTTCTGGCGGCTTAACGCCAAGTCCGATAAAACTCAGAGAAGTCAGGCTGAGCGTAATGTACGGCAAACGTAGAAACGCATGACGAATCAATGGCGGCAGCACATAAGGCAACAAGTAGTAACGGAGTACTCGCCACTGACTGGTTCCCCAAATGGGCGCAAGATGCGTGTAAGGCTGCGCTTTGGCTTCCATCAACAAACTTGCACAGTGCGCTGCTAATGGTGCCCATGACACCATAACAATCGCAATCAAGGCACTGTTTGGGTTCATCCCCGTTAGACCAGCAATCAGCAGACCCGCCACAATGTATGGCACACCTTTGGTAATCTCAATTAAGCCTTGGCTATAACGAGTCACAAAGCCGAGCAGCAAACCAATCACCAAACTAAGGAAGGTTGCGATGATGCCCATTTTGATTGTCGACATCATACCGCCGCCAACACGAGCAAGCAGATCTCGACCAACCGCATCGGCACCAAACGGTGCTGCTAAGCTAGGCGATTCAAGGCGAGTAAATTGGATAGTGTAAGGATCGCGCATTAACGCCCATCCCGCACAACCAATCAGCAAGGCAAAGATTGTTGCACTGACGATACGTTTGGTGGTGCTTTGGGTAAAACGGAACGTGCTGTGACTGCTGATCAACTTGCCACTCGTGACACTGTGCCCGAGTAACCAGCGTTGCAATAAGATGCTCGCACTGCTGATCAACATCGAGAACACCAGCAACACCAACAAGCCACCTTGCAGCATCGGTAGATCTTGTGACTTCGCTGCGCCTAAGATTAGTCGTCCGATGCCCGGAATGGAAAACACTTGTTCCACAGCAACCGCGCCGCCGGTTAAACCAATCACCGTCATTGCGATTTGAGGAATCAAGTTACTAACGGCACGCCACAAGGCAAAGCGTAAGATTTGAAACTTACTGACGTTTGCCGATAGCCAAGTGATCACCCAAGGCTCATCTAATACTCGCTTGAGGCTGTCATTGAGCAAGCGCCCGAACAAGCCAGCAGCAGGCAATGCCATTGCCAAACTTGGTAGCCAGAGGTTTTGCACGCCTTGCCAACCATAAGGCGGGAACCAGCCCAACCAAATGGAAAACACCATGATCAGCAACGAAGCAATCACGTATTCTGGCAATGAGACCAACACCGAACTGAGCGTGTCATGATGCTTGTCTAAACGATTCTGTTGCCAACGACGCACGGTGTAAAGCACGCTCGCCATGCACATTACAAATGCCATACCTAACGCTGTAAGCATCAGTAATAGTGACGTTTTTGCGGTTTGTTGAACGCTCTCCATGACGGACGCCCCGCTCACCCAAGAGACACCTAGGTCACCTTGCATGGCAAGCGTCAACCAATCCCACAGTCGCTCAGCAGCGCTGCGGTCAAGTTGAAGATCTTCTCGAATTGCTTGCAGAGCTTCTGCCGTCAGCAATTGTTGAGCCCCCGCACGGGCACGGAGGATTGATTGGCTTGGATCGATACCGGCAATATCCGGCATCAAACCCACCAGTACAACCACTACCCCGAGTGACAGGAAGCGCGACAAAAAACGCGCAAACCATTCGGGCATACAAGCGCCCCAACGAAAGCGCATGTTGGCAACAGACGACATCGAGTTAGTTCACCTCAGTAAACTGGTCGATCAGGCGACGCTCACGTGGGTCACGTTGTGCATTCTTCACGCGGTCACTCTCACCTTGGATTACACGCTCGTGAAGCAGTGGAATCACAGCGTATTGCTCAAGGATTTTGCTTTCTGCTTCGATTATCGCTTGTTGGCGTTTCTCACCCAATGGCTGACGATCAGCGTGTTTCAATGCTGCGTCCACTTCTTCAGAGCAGAACTGACCTAGGTTGTAAGAACCTTTACAACTAAAGTCACTTTGCATGTACGCTACTGGGTCACCAGAATCCAGCACTGTTGCACGTGACAACAAGAACGCATCGAACTTACCTGCTAGTGCATCGTTTTCGATTTGTGCGTATTCACGAACATCTAGCTCAACCACAAAGCCAGCCGCTTCAAGTTGTTGCTTTAGCAGCACCGCTACTTCTGGCAACTCAGCACGGTCGGTAAATGTACCGATGGTGATCTTCTCACCGTTCGCGTGGCGCATTTCCATGGTTTCCATACGAGGGTTCGCATCACGAATTGGCTGAGCCCATGCCAATGCAGGACCTAACAAACCTTTTGCTGAATCGGCGTGGTTCTCGTAAACCGTTTTGATGATTTGCTCACGGTTAACCGCTTGAGCCGCTGCTTTACGCAAACCGAACTGGCTAAACACATCTGATTTGTTGTTTAGGTAAAGCGTGTTGGTACGCGGCATGGCGACTTCGTGCAGCTGTGAAGATTCCATCATCGCGATTTGCGATACAGGAACCGCTTCAACTACATCCGCCTCACCGGTACGCAGCGCTGCAGCACGAGCAAAACCGTTTGGTACGTATTCAGCAAAGATACTGTCTACTTTTGCTTTTTCACCCCAGTAACCGTCAAAACGCTTCAGTTTTGCGCTGGTTGTCCCGTTGATTTCTGTCAGAACGAATGGACCCGTACCCGCATTGATTGGCACAACACGACCGTTTTCTTGATATGCAGCACCAGAAAGGATCGCTAGCTGTGGGCTAGAAAGACGGCTTGGCAACAGTGGATCGTTAAAGGTCGTTTTGATTTCAACAGTGAAGTCGTCCAATGCGCGAACTTGCCATTCGATACCATCCAAAATGCGTGGCTTAGGAGCGGCATCTAATGCTTTTTGTAGAGAGTTCACAACCGCATTGGCATCAAGGTCAGAACCATCGTGGAATTTCACGCCCTTACGTACCGTAAATTGCCACGTCATCGGGTCAATTTGTTCCCACTCTGTTGCCAGCATAGGCTCTGCTACCGACTGATCGTTTAGGTTCACCAGCGTTTCTGCCGTGCTCCAACGTGACAGTTTGAACGCGTCATCTGAAAGTGGTGACAAACCTGTGCGTGGTGGTTGCATCATGGCAACGCGAATTTCCGTTGCTTGCGGTGCAGCTGCTTTTTCCGCTTCTGGCTTGCTTTCGCCAGAGTCAAAACAACCCGTCAGCAGTGCGCTTAAAGCCAGCGACAAAGCTAACTTGGGAGTACTAAGGTGCATAAGAAACCTCTCCAATGGTTTTTGTGAATTCATTACTTTTGTGTTGAGCGCTCATCAAGGCTCTCGTGATCAAGTGCGATGGGTTATTTGTCACGTTCTGTGCTGTGCCGTGCTCGACAACGCGTCCTTTGTCTAACACTAGGATTTCATCGCATAGGGTTTGTGCCGCATCGAGGTCATGCGTCACCAAAATCAGGCGCATCTGACGACTCTTTTGAATGCCTGCCAACAGGTCAAGAACCTGTTTACGACTGACGGGGTCTAGGCTGCTGGTTGGCTCATCGGCAACCAACACACAAGGCTCGACAATCAAAGCTCTAGCGATAGCCACACGTTGGGCTTGCCCAACTGATAATTGCTGCGGGTTACGATCTAACAATGTGAGATCTAAACCGACATCCGCCAAAACCTTTTCCACCTTCTCGTTAAGCTCTTGCGTTAAACCAATATTGCTTAGCGGCTCCAGTAAGATCTGGCGAACGGTGTAGTACGGATTCAAGCTCGATTGCGGCTCTTGTGGGATCAGCTGAATGTGCTGACACAACTCTTGTCGCTGCTTAGCCGAGCTACGCGATAACGGATAACCACACACATACACTTCACCAGATGTGGGTTTACGAAGACCAAACAGAAGCTCAATCAAAGTCGATTTACCCGCACCAGAAGGACCAACAATCGCAATGTTCTTTGTGTCGATGGCAAGATCCAATTGTTCGAGCGCTTTGAACGGTTTGCCCCCTAACCAACTTGGTTTGGAGTAATAGTGAACACTGGCTTGCTCAAAGCGAACTTCCGCCGATTTAGGCTGTGTGTGCCCGCTCAAGTTGTGCTTAGTCAAAATAGGCTCCAGAGATGAGGTTAAGGCAGCAGTTGCGCAAGTTGTTGGCAGAAAGGATGCGAACTTTGCTGAATGGCTTGCCACGGTGCGCCATAAGCCACCATGGTGTTGTCCGCAATCACCAAGACTTTGTCACACGCCAAAGCCGCAGACAGATCGTGCGTGATCAACAAACCACTGATGCTGCGTTGCTGAACACTGCAGCGGAACAACTCAAGGATCTCCGCTTCGGTGATTGGATCGAGCGCACTGGTGGGCTCATCAGCGATGATCAAGTTGGCACTACCAAGCAATGCAATGGCAATACAAATACGCTGACGTTGACCACCAGATAGCTGACTTGGATGCTGCGCTAATGCTGCTTTTGGATCCGCAAATCCGAGTTGAGACAACAAGGTCGTCACCGTTTCTCGGTTTGCTGAAGACAAGCGTGTTTTGTTGCCCGTCAATGCCAAACACAGTTGTTGTTCGACAGACGCCAATGGATTCAGCGCTTTAAGTGCATCTTGGAAAATGACCGCGGGACGCTGTGATTGACTCCGTTGCAGCATGGCAGTTTGTGCGACTTCACTGCTGTTAAGCTGGATACTTCCGTCTACCCAAATATCTGACGGCAAAAAACCTGCGACGGCTTTCGACAACATGGATTTACCAATGCCGGAAGGTCCCATAATGGCAAGAGCTTCACCTTGAAACAGCTCAAAAGAAATGTCTTTGAAGAGTGTGCGTTCTGAGTCTGTAAGGCTGAGATTATTAACGGAGAGTACTGGTTGAGAAATCACGGCATCAAACTAAATGTAATAATATAACATCACAAATAATATCATGCGGGTTAAAGCAAGGAAACCAGTCGGAGGGGTTATTTCATCACCTTTTTCAGATTTATCAACAAGGGCAGATGGCTCCACCCTTGTTATAAGAACATCTAAATTAGGTCGTTTGTGACAGTGTGAATTACTGACACTTTTGTTTGACTTGTTCGAGGTATGGGAACAAGAAGACAAAGCGCCCAACGTAGAACAGAGTGAATGCCAGCCATAAACCGTGGTTGCCCCAATATTGCACCGCAATAAATTGAGTCACTAAGAACAACACCATGGTTAGAAAGGTAGAGTTACGCACTGGTCGCGTCGTCCCTGTACCGGTAAAGATGCCGTAAAACGTAAGACCAAAACCAGCAACCAACGGGAATGCCAATAACCAAGGGCTCATGTCTAGATACAGTTCAACAAGGTTTGGCAAGGTGGTAAACAACATCACCACTTGGTGTTTGAACAGCACTAACAGCAAGGTCAAGACAACAACAAACGCCGCGGTCCATTGCGTGTTTAGCTTAATCACGTTATCAAGCAATGTCGGATTCTTCTGCCCTACCGCTTTACCGGCAAAGACGCTCGACGCATTCGCCACACCGTCGAACATGTAGCTGACGATAAAGGTCACTTGCATCAAGATTGCGTTCGCAGCAAGCACATCAGAACCAAGCTGAGAGCCTACACGCGCCATCATGTTGAAGAACACCAATAGACACACAGTACGAAGCAGCAGATCCATATTGGAAGACGCAATGACTTTGAGATCTTTACGCGTCATTTTTGCGGTCTGAATGTGATCAAACAGCGGGAAGCGACAGGTTTTCAACACCAGCACCGCACCAATAACAAACGTCGAGATTTGCGCGATAAGTGTCGCCACCGCAACACCAGCAATGCCCATATCAAAGTACAACACAAAGACGATATCCAGCACGATGTTCAGAACGTTACCAAACACTTGCGTGAACAAGGTTGCTTTAGCTTTCGCTTGCCCCATCAACCAACCAATAACGGTGTAGTTCAGCAGTACAAACGGCGCACCAAAGATCATGATATCGAAGTAAGTCTTAGCGTTTTCTGCCACGACTGCATCAGGGGAGATAATCAGCTCTGCCCCCATCCAAATCACGGACTGCAACGCAATGAAAATCAAGCCAAGGCAAAGCGAAAGCACGAAAGGACGGAATAAGCTGCTCGCTTGATCTTCCGGGCTATTTTTACCTAATGCGATTGCACTTTGCCCAGTAGTACTGACGCGGAAAAAGCCAAACAGCCAATACAAGGTATTCATGATGACGGTGCCTATCGCTACACCACCAATCATCTCAGCCACACCGAGTTTACCGATCACCGCGGTGTCCACCGCCCCCAATAATGGTTGGGTAACAATAGAAACGATGAAAGGAAATGCGATTTTAAAATAGTCTTTATGAGTCAGGGACATCTTAAATTATGAACAGGATTAATTTTTATAAGGTCGCTATCATATGCGAATGGCGCCCGAACATGAACCAAAGTTCGCCAGCAAGGAATAGCATTGATAATTGATACAACCAGCAAACGTATTCTCATACCAAAGCTTGAAATAGGATAACGACTTATGAGAAAAGCCAAGTTAACTGCATATAAATGAGTTTCTAGTTTGGAAAGATTAGCGTTTGGTTGAGCATGGCAGATCAGAATGTATCTGCCATGTCATGACGGTAGTGATTGGTGAAAAGAGACCGTACAGATGATATTCAATGCTTGTGGGTTTCATCTGACAATGTTTAGGTAGATACCAAGCCTTATGTTCTGTAAAGCACCTTTACAACATGCCAACCGAACTTGGTTTTAACTAAATGCGGCGTTAACACTTCGCCAGAAAAGCACACTTTGTCGAATTGAGGTACCATTTGACCACGGCGGAATTCACCAAGGTCACCACCGCGTTTGCCTGACGGGCAAGTTGAATACTTCTTCGCTAATGTCTGAAACTTTGCGCCTTTTTTCAGTTGCTTGATTATGTCTTCCGCTTGCTCTTTTTGCTTCACAAGAATATGTAATGCGGCTGCTGTATTTGCCATTGATCTATCTCTCACTATTCTGGTCGCGCAAGTGTACCCAATCCTTTTTAACAGACCAAACATTTCTTAATAATAGCTCAGCGGTAAAGGCCCCAATACACGAGGAATATAAAATCGTCTACATAATGAGTTTAAAATACAAACAAGTTTTGCTCAGTTAATCACTATGTCTCTAAAAGATTGTCTAAAAAGCTCACATTTGTCTCTCCGATGGTTGAAGCCTTCGTCTGATAAGATTAGATTAGACACAATTCGGTGGTGTTTATAAGGTTATTTTCATGGCAAAAGTCATTAGCAAAGCGAATCAATCTCAGGGCATGTTGATGTTTAAGCTCACCCTGCAACAGAGTTTCGCTATCGGTACGCTAAAAGTCCGTGAAATCGTCCCGTACATGCCAACGACAAAGATCCCTTACTCGCATCATCACGTCATTGGAACCGTTACGATACGTAACTTAACAGTACCAGTGATCGATATGTCAGCGGCTGTTGGCTTTCGTCCTATAAGTGAAGAAGAATATAAAAGCTGCTACTTGATCGTGACAGATTGCTTGCGAACCGTGGTAGCTTTTATGGTTCGTAGTATAGAGAAGATCATTGAGTGCGATTGGAAAGCTATTGAAACGCCACCTCCGAGCGCTGGAAAAAATATTTTCGTGACTGGAATTACTCGCTACGAGGACAAAACTGTTCAAATGCTGGATGTGGAGCTGCTACTTTCCAAAATTTATCCGCAGTACGAGAATTCAAAGATCCCAATGCTGACAGATATTGAGCGAGAACGCCTAAAAGCACTCAGTATTCTATTGGTGGATGACTCTTCCATCGCTCGTAAACAGCTGTGTGACGCACTCGATAGCATCAATATTGGGTATCAAATCTGTAAAAATGGTTTAGATGCATTGGAACTGATGAAAAGTGACGCTGCGGCTCATCGCCCAATTGATATTCTGGTCAGCGATATTGAAATGCCCGGATTAGACGGTTATGAATTAGCATTTGAAGTTCAGAATAATTCCTCTCTGAACCATTCATACCGCATTTTACATACATCGTTATCGAGCGAAATCTGTGTAGACAGAGCTCACCAAGTTGGCGCGCATGAGGCACTTGAGAAATTCAATGCAGGAGAACTAATCGAAGCGATGCTTCGCGGAGCAAAAGAGCTAGAAGCCAAAGCTATGACTTCTTAACTCTTATTGGACGAGTTGATTTGAGAATATAATGCAGTGCTTGTCCTATCCCTGATGCTCACATCCGCTAATTTCTCAGCTCACTTCTTTGGCATCGCGTAACTACGAGAAACGAATTCCGTCTCTTTGACTTGATGAGTATGATTAATATAAGAAGCTAGGCTGTAAAGTACATTCGCTAATAAGTTCGCGTAACGAAACAAAATAGGTGCGGGCTGCTTCTTACCTGTATGTTCAACGGCAACTAATGCTCGTACCGTTTTTTTAGCTTGGCAACGGCACAAATGCAATTGACTGGCTGCCGGATGTCCTCCGGGTAGAACAAAGCCTTTGAAGCCACCATCAATGCGTTGCTTGAGCAAAGCATAATCGGCCTTTAACTCTTCAACTTCCGTCTCTGTAATCGCTAATTTTCCGCGAACCGAACCATTTAGATGATAAACATTAGGCTGCATTCTTGTCAGTATATCGCGGCTAAACTCGTCCAACTCCATAGCGAGAACAAGGCCAATACGACTACAAAGTTCATCTGCTGTAATTTCAAAGTCACAAACCGGACTGTCCTCGTAAATAAACGGATAGCAAATCTCGCTCAATTCCTTGCTTACAGGTTTCATGCTTTTGTTCCAATATAAAAAAGGGAGTCAGTATAACCTAACTCCCTTTAAACGTTCATTATGCCAAATGATCGATATTCATATGATCGGTTTACAATCAGGCACTTTCGACTTTCTTGTGACCTTCTTGAAGGTGAACAAAATCTACTAAATCATCACCAGACACTTGATACGCCTGACCAAAACCTTTAACAAATAGCCCCGATTCTGGCTTTAAGTTGAACAAAACGAAATCCTCTAGCTGGCTTAGACCATCAATAATCTCACCAAAACGCTCTTTCATTTGTTCAACAACTTGTTGCCACATCTCTGTGTCTCGCTCAACTACATTTGCTACCGCATCAAAAGTTAAGCGCTTACGAGCAAACAGCTGCTTTGAAGACTCTTCATCTTCGATCATCATCAATGAAACATTTGGATTTTCTAAAAGGTTACGGGCATGACGAGCGATTTTAGAAATGAGAACGAAATAACCTTCCTGGTTTTGGACATAAGGCGCGTAGCTTACATTCGGGCGACCTTCTGCATCGACAGTTGCAAGCTGAAGTGTACGACGCTCCTGACGGAACTCTTTGATCTCTGGCCCTAAACGACCTTGCAAACGCTCTTGTTTAACTTGTTGATCCATATTGATACCTGACTTTACTAATTAGTATTCGAGTTAAGCCTCGATTATGTTTGTGATTACTTTTTTAATTCGGCTTGTAGGGCGCGAAATGCGGTGACTTGCTCTTCAATCAACTCGCGCTTTTCGTTACGGCCTAAATAAATCTTGAAAATATTGCTTCCGCACTCTGAGAAAAAACCAAAATAGTGACTCTCTCTACCCATAAACGGTTTACTGACTAATGCGACATTTTTAACGTTATCTAATTTAAGGTGGCCGTGCAGTTCACCTTCTCTACCCATTAAATTGTAATAGCCACGCGCCACTTTTCCTTTTGGAAACGGCGCTTTAACTTCAAAGATAGAACCAAAAGAGTGGACGATGGTCGTCACCGGGCCAAAACCAACCAAACTTTCTAGGATGCTTTGCGCTTGCTCTCCTGGTGCAATAGCCACCATTTCCTGAGGTAGAGCCGCAACAACCTCAAACTCGGAAATGCCAAGACGCTCTGCCATCGCAGCTGGCAATAATTGTGGTTCTTGCTCTAGTAATACTTCAACTTGTTGCTTGATTGATTCCATTGTGTCTTCCGTTTTTGTTCAATTTGTTTTCATTAATTATTGGATGCTTTCGGTACGGTTTCGTTCATCTCTGACGTGAGTACCTGAATACAACTTTGAGCCAATGACACAGCCCAGAAGCTGCCTGCAAGAGTAAGGACTGCGCTACGTTCATGTAGTTGTACTAAGCCTTTCGCTTGCCACACTTTAAATAGAGGCAATAAAAACCCGAACGCGTCCTCTCCCATAAATGATGGAAGTTGATTTGCTTGAACAATGCCACGGTCAAACGCAGATTTGAGTGCAGAAAAAAGTGGTTCTAGAGGGCTTTGCTTCATCATCATCGCGATGGTGCTTTGACCTTCTTTGACCGCTTTAATATAGGTCTCTAGTGTGCGGTGTTGCATCATCCCGTAGCCACCGATATTACCTCCAGCACCACAGCCAATTGGCAATACCTCTGCATAAGTCTTGGCTAAACTATTGTATAAACTACGCTCGCGGTTATCGATTGCCCAATGGTTCACACTCAGTTGCTTCATATGGTGTTTGGCCATAAAGTTCACACCGAGCTCATACATTCCCGCTTTTTCTGGTGTGGTCGCAGGTGGCGGGATTTTTCCCTTTTCTACGAGGTTGAGCATGGGAGCTGACCCGCCAACCACTAACTGATACAAATCCAGTCCGTGTGCGCCAGTCGAGAGGAAATCATTTAAATCTTGCTCTAACACTTCTTTGGTTTGATAAGGTAAGCCATAGAGTAAATCGATAATGACCGGAATTTTGTCTTCTTTGGCGATCTCGCTCACTCGTTTGAGGACATCTTCCCTATCATCTAAACGTTTTGCGCTGCGGCGCACTTGTGTATTAAAACTTTGCACACCAAAAGAGAAACGATTAAACCCACCCTCTAAAGCGCCTTGATACAACTCATCAGAAAAACGATTGATGCGACCTTCTAAGGTGATTTCGCAGTCTGCAGCCAAAGGAAAGTGGTCTCGGATAGCCTGGCCTAACACACGAACCTGTATTGGAGATAAATCCGTTGGCGTTCCGCCCCCGATATATACGGCGTGAAAAATACCATTTTGTGTCCAAGGTAATGCCGCTTTCTCTCTAAGCTCCTGCATTAATGTTTCAAAGTACTCATCAACCAGTGTGCGACTTGCAGCATTTTGAAAGAAATTACAAAAAGTGCAACGAACGCGACAAAACGGAACATGAATATAAAGACAGCGTTTATTGGTCGCTTTAATTGAGTTAGCCGTAATACTCGAAAAAATCGCCTGTTGTTGAGACGAGGGCACAGGTACGCTCGCTCCCCCGGCATGTGCAGAATGCTTCTTAACAAAAGCAAATCGCAATGGATCAGGACTATCACTGCCCAACACTGATTCATCAAGCTTATCGATATCGACGCTCATATATACTCGCTTAACTCCCATCATGTAAGGGATGGAAGCTGATCTTGAAAATTCTGCAAGAATCATAATTTGAGCGTAATGATAATGCAATTGATAATTGATCTTATTTCCATTGTAAGTAATAATCTGCCCAAGTTTTCATAGTTTCCCGAGATATTCCGTGAACGTACAAAGATATGTCATTGCAGGAGGTGCTTCCCTTGCCATCCATGCCGCACTTCTTTTTGTTTCTCAAGAGACAAAGGTGTTCGCGATGCCGGCTGGAAACCCAGCAAGTTCGGTAAGTCTAAATCTTGTGTCTGCTCCTCCCGCTGTCGAAAAGTCTACACCAGAAAATGTAGCACCACCAAAAGAGCAGCCTCAAGACCAACCTGAACCAGAAAAGAAGATTGTAAAAAAACAGGTCGTCAAGAAAGACGCTGTTAAGAAGAAGGTAGTAGAGAAAAAACCAGAACCGGTTAAACAATCTAAACCTAAAACGGTCGAGCCCACCAAAACCGTAACAAAGCAAAAGGTTCAGCCCGAAGCGAAACCAAAGAAAAAAACGGAACCGGTGAAGAAAGAGACGGTAGCTCAACAATCCGCACCTGCGAGCCAATCCAAAGGGGCAACGTCTCAGCCTGTCTTGGTCGACAAACCAACGTTTGTGAGTCAACCAACACAACCCCGTTACCCAAGGTCTGCACAAAGACGCGGTATTGAAGGTGTAGCCTTGTATGAGATATGGCTAGATGAGAATGGTAACCAGATTAAACAGGTTTTGATTGAGTCTTCCGGCACAGAGTCGCTAGATGCCTCAGCACTTCGTGCGATCAAACAGTGGCAATTTACACCACATATTTCAGGTGGGCTAAAAGTCGCTCACCGAGTACAAGTACCTGTTCGTTTTAAGTTGGATGGATAATGGAACAACTACAAGAATTACAAACTCAATTTGGGCTGATGACATGGCCTTTGATCATTTGCTCAGCTCTAACCGTGATGATCATCGCCGAGCGATTATTCCATGTGTTAATTAGCCTTGGTGTAGGAAAGCGAGCCATTCGCCAAAAGCTCACAGGATTAGACCCAACAAATGGGAGCGAACTTGAAGCACTTGCTGAAGAGTTGTCGAATAAGCGGCCGCTTCTGTACCGTGGTGTTGCGATGTTGCTTGCTCATCATTCGTTTTCGAAATCTTTAAGAGAAGATGCCGCAGGTATTTGGCTGCAAGAAAAACGCCATCAGTTGCATTCCGGCCTTCGTTTGCTGACGCTGATTGGCGTCATCAGCCCTTTAATTGGCTTGCTTGGTACGGTACTTGGCTTAATTGACATGTTTAAAGGCATCGCGGTTTCAACCGGGAATATCACTCCGAATGATTTAGCTGACGGCCTAGGTCTTGCTATGCGCACCACTGCCGCGGGTCTCATTATCGCACTTCCTGCCATTTCAGGAGCGCAGATCATTGGTTTGTGGGCGGATCGTGTAATCGCCAAGCTTGAGCACACTTTAAACTACGTCAACTTATGGCTTGAAGGTATCTCGTTACAGCATGTCTCGCCAGACCACTCAAAAGTAACACTGCGCTCTTCTGAGAAGATTGAGGCTGCAACTCAATGATTAAAACACCACAAGAAAATAGTCGTAACGGTTTAACCCCCGATTTAACACCGCTGTTAGACATTATTTTTATCGTCATGGTTTTCCTGATGTTAACCGCAGCGGTCAAACTCGATTCATTAGACGTCAATTTACCGAGCACAGAATCTCAGGCTGTTGCAGATGTCGATAAGCAATCCATCACGGTAAATATTCTTAAAGACGAGCCTTACTGGGCTATTAACGGCAAGACATATATCGATTGGGACAACTTTACCCTCGCGCTGTTAGAAGAGAGTAAGTCAAGCGATAAACCGATTGTAATTGGAGCAGAAAAAACCGCGAATATTCAGTCGCTAGTACAACTTCTCGGCTTTTTACAAGAAAACGGAATTCAAGCAACTCAGTTACTCACTGAAGAGCCATCATAAAAATAAGTAAGATAGAGATCCTTTCAAAATGAAGAACACACGCATCACTATTCATGCTGTTGTCACGGCAGCTATTTCCCTACTTGCAAGTAGTCAACTTTTTGCCAATGAAACGCCATCCTCAGAGCGCGTTGTTAGCGCAGGCAGCGCCGTCACTGAACTCTTGCTTGAACTCGACGCTAAAGATAGCTTGGTTGCTATCGACGTCACCAGTCAATTACCAAAAGGGATGGAACTGCCTAAAGTGGGCTACCATCGTCGTCTTTCAGCGGAGGGGTTGCTCGCCTTACGTCCGACAAAAGTCTTTGGTTCTGATGAGATGGGGCCGAAAACAACATTGAGCCAATTGAAATCGGCTGGCGTAGATGTAGAAATTGTTAATACTGATGCAAATGTCGAGGGCCTTTATCAACGTATTGATCAAATTGCGAACCTTATGGATCGCAAGGCTCAAGCTGAAAGCTTAAAGCAAGATGTCCAGGCGCAAGTACAAGCACTCAATGCAAACCAACCTGATCAAGCGAAGAAAAAGAAAGTGCTCTTTCTGCTGATCCATGAAGGGCGACCTGCAAATGTTGCGGGCTCACAAACGACACCCGATGCAATTATTCAACTCGCCGGCGGACAAAACCCAGCCGCTACACAACTCTCGTCTTACAAGCCTCTATCCACAGAAGCGATGGTAGAGATGCAGCCTGACGTGATTCTTGTTAGCGGTCGCAGCTATGAAACGTTGGGTGGTGCCGATGCAATTTTAAAAGCAATGCCGCTTCTTGCTGCAACACCCGCTGGAAAGAACAAAGACATCATAACGATTGATGGCCATGCTCTGGTAGGTGGTTTGGGCCTTAAAAGCCTTGCAGAAGCTAAACGCTTGAATGCACTGCTTTACCCATAGAGACATGACATGTTGTTAAGACGCATCCCCCTTTCAACGACGTTATCAGTGCTTAGTGGATTTTTAGCATTTATTGCTATCGCCTCTATTACCGTTGGCCCAATGAACATTAGCTTTGCTGACAGTTTGCGTAGCCTAACGGGAGGCAGTTCTGATCTCGCTCCTCACATTCAGTTGGTCATTAACGAAATCCGATTGCCTCGCACCATTTTGTGTATGTTCATCGGCGCTATTTTGGCAATTTGTGGTGTGGTTATGCAGGGCTTGTTCCGTAACCCATTAGCCGAGCCTGGTATCATTGGTGTGTCTGCTGGCGCTGCTCTTGGTGGTGCATTCGCTATTGTTGTATTTGCTGAATTTAGCCAAAACTATCCGCAACTAATGAACTTAGCGGCTCTGCCTCTTTTTGCTTTCCTTGGCGGTGCACTAACGACTATTCTCGTTTATAAACTCGGCACAAGTAAGTTTGGTACCTCAGTTACAATTATGTTGTTAGCCGGCGTTGCCATCAGCGCGCTCTCGGGTGCTGCGATTGGCTACATGAACTTTATCGCAGATGATCAGATGCTGCGAGATTTGACGCTTTGGTCGATGGGCTCATTAGCTGGTGCAAATTGGTCAGGGATTGCTCTATCTGCTGTAACACTCGTCATCCTATTACTCTGGTTTCAGAAGAAGTCGATGGCGCTGAATGCTCTGTTGTTAGGGGAATCAGAAGCAAGACACTTAGGAGTTCCGGTTCAAAAACTCAAACGTCAGCTTATTTTACTTTCTGCACTGGGTGTTGGTATTACGGTGAGCATCAGTGGTGCAATTGGCTTTATTGGGCTCGTGATTCCACACTTAGGGCGCATGCTCGCTGGGCCTGACCATCGAACGCTATTACCAATATCTGCCTTAATGGGAGCTCTGCTTCTTACTGCCGCAGATATGTTTGCTCGTGTTGCCGTGGCACCAGCTGAATTACCAGTTGGAATCGTGACCGCATTGATTGGCGCGCCCTTTTTCATCTACTTATTGTTCCAGCAAAAAGGGAAGATTTTGTAATGAACCAGATCGTTTTATCGGGGAAAAACATTTCGATGACGTATGGCAACCGTGTGGTGCTCGATGACATCAACATTGATATCCGAGCTGGTGAAGTGACCGCCCTACTCGGCCCCAATGGCGCAGGTAAAAGTACTTTGCTCAAGCTTCTATGCGGTGAGATCTCTTCGAATCATCACATCACCTACTTCGGTAAACAAAAGCATGATTGGGAGCCTGAAAAAAGCGCCAAACATATTGCAATGCTCCCGCAGCACAGCACCTTAACCTTCCCATTTCTAGCCAGAGAAGTAGTAGAGCTGGGGGCAATACCGCTATCACTGTCCAATAAAGAAACCACTAAACTGGCTTTACATTACATGGAACAAACCGACGTATTGCATTTAGCAGAAAGCCTGTACCCGTCTTTATCTGGTGGAGAAAAGCAACGACTGCATCTAGCACGAGTGATGACACAACTACATCAATCTGGCGAAAAACGAATCTTAATGCTTGATGAACCTACCTCAGCGTTGGATCTCGCCCACCAACACAACACGTTAAAGATTGCTCGTGAAACGGCAAAAGCACAAAACGCAGCGGTGGTTGTGGTGTTACATGACTTGAATCTAGCCTCTCAGTACGCAGACCGCCTTGTACTCTTGCATAACGGGAAACTAGTTTGTGATGACACGCCATGGAATGCACTAACGTCAGAGCGCATTGAGCAAGTTTATGGCTATCGATCTATTGTGACAAAACATCCGACGCTAGACTTCCCTCAAGTGCATGCCGCAGCATAAAGCGTATCTCCTCTAAGCCGTCTCTAAAACACTTTGATACGACAAAGGCCCGCAATATGAGAATTGCGGGCCTTTGCTTTGATAGTGGCAGAATTTGGTGCTTTAAAGGCTATTACTTGCTCATTTGGATCAATGATCGACCAATCAACCACTCAAGCTCTTTGTCACCACCCGCACCAAACTGGCTTTCAACCATTTTGTATAAGCGGTCAATACCATTAGCAGCAAATTCTTGCGCATTTTCAGCGGTGACAATGTGATGGAATAGCAGTCGTAAAATCGCGAGAAACTCAGCATCTTCCAGCGCTTTAATCCAACTTTGTGAAAATGCATTTAATCCTTTATCAAACTCTAAGTGTTCAATAAACATTTTAAAGATACGGCCATCCAGTGCGGCGGTGAAGTCCGTTTTCTTAGGGAAGTGATGGCTAATACCGGTACGCGATATACCTGTCTGCTGGCTTAGCGTCGTGTACGACATTTTGTCGTAACCTAATCTGAGTAGCTGATCAATAACGGCATCCATGATCTTTTGGATAGTGATTTCGGTATCTTCTTTACTACGCTTTGGCATATTTTAAGCTCTTCTCTTTGTAAATCCATCTAACTCACTATTAAATGAGGCCAGAATGAAATCATTCTTAGCATTATACCCGGCTCGCCGATGCGGTTCGATTAGCGAAAACCTAGAAATCAGGTTGCTAAGCGCTGCACTTGAAAGCGCTTTGGGTATATGTATTGCGACTATTTAATATCATGTCGAGTTCCAAACCATAACGTCTTTACACTGCGTAATGTGTAATTTTCAGTTATGTTTTTGTCAATACATGCTACTCAAAATAAGGCGAAAAGTTAGTCTCATCAAAACCTTGCGCCAATTATTCATCGAAACTATTCAAAGACCAAGAATGATAATTATTAAAAATAATCAATCAAGAAATAGTCTTATAAATTAACCATTAGTTCAACTGGACTGAGCAAAATCTCGTCACTATGTTCGTTAATTGATTTTAAATGTTGATATATATCACATTAACGTTCTTGATGATTTAGTAATCCAATCTTTAACCCTTACTTAACAAGTGCCTATTCTGTTCCTTTTTTACGCAAAAGTCGTCATTTTTGTAGATACAGATCAAATACCTGATAGAATACCCTTAGTATTTACAAGAGGATTCGTTATGAGTGTCGAATTAGAAAAAAACCAAGTATGTGAGGCCTGCGGCTGTGCTGGCGAGATAGGCTTTATCATCAAAGAAGGTGACGAAGTTGCCGACGTAACGGTTTTCGCACAGACAAAAACAGAGCTAGAGTCTGAACTACAAAAATACATCGAGCTCGCTAAATCAGTATGTGCTGATGTTGAATACAATGTTTCAGAAATAACCGAAGAATCGAACCAAGCGACGGCTCGATTCAAATTTGAAGTAAGTGCTGAAAAACTTATCTTTGAATTAAAAACTCGCTCACTCGCGCGTTAATGAAAAAAGCGAGCATGATGCTCGCTTTTTATTTTTCCAATCTCTTAATCTTAAACCGCTCTAAATGAAACAGACAACTTCGGCGCGTTTATTTATCTTTTTTGAACACGACCCACTTTAACGAGCCATTGGTTTCAAAATCGTTCTCAGCGGTACACATCAGTAATACGCCTTCAACATTAATCACGGCCCCTGTGGTGTAGGCTTTATCATCGTAGTAACAGATACGCTGACCTACCTTACCGTCAGCAACTATTAGCGCTTTGTTTTCTGGTGTACTGTATGATTTAGCAAAAACGGAACCCGACAGCAGTACTGCAAAAACACCAGCGGTAAAAATAGATACACTTTTTAACTTCATGAAAATCTCCCTCAAACCTCAATAATACTAACAAGGACCCTTGTGAAGTTCTTGGAAGAATCTCATATTATTCAAATATCTACTGATATTTTTCTCACCTCTACACTTGGGTCTGCTTCACATTCAATCATTTAATTTATCTCATTTTAGTAAGCTTGAAGTTACTTAGCTCAGTAAAGAAGCGCACACTTTTAACGTGTATCTCTAATTTGAATATTTAAGTTATGAATCAAAAACTGTGAGCAAAAAATGCATAATAGGTTTATTTAAGTATAAGATAAGCACCTGTTGATCTCGGTATTTAACTAACTCTTTGACTATGCGTTTTGTTTCCCTATGCATTACTTCAATCCTGCTCTGCTCGTCTCCTTTGGCATATGAGCTAGATTACTATTCTAAGTTTGGTCACATCGATAATTACGGCAATCTTGATCTTAGAAACAAGCCTTACACCCAACTCCCCTCTGGCCTAGTGGTAAAGGGCAACTTAAACATCTCACAAACCCCTATCAAAACCTTGCCTAAAGGGCTTGATGTTGAAGGCAGTCTGGAAGCAACTAACAGCGCACTCAAAGTTATTCGCTCAGGAACAAAGATAAAAGGCTATGCAAACCTACTAGGTAGTAAGATCGAAAACTGGCCTAAAGGCATCAAACTAGGCGGTTACCTAAATCTGACAGATACACCGTTAAAAGCGCTTCCAGCTAAACTTCGAGTAAAAGGTGATCTAAGTGTTATTCGCACTCCCATTTCTGAACTTCCTGAAGGATTGGTGGTTGATGGTAATCTTTATATTGGAGGATCAGCGCTGAAAGTATTTCCAGACACAATGACGGTGAAAGGGAATATCTATTTAGGTGGTAACAGGATCACCAAATGGCCTAGCAATTTAACCCTTGGTGGCGCCGTCGCACCTTAAAGAGCAGATAAACAAAAGCCCCGGCAGGCCGAGGCTTTAAGGCATTCTGAATCAACAGAGTTCAGTGACGAAGATTACTCTTGGTTATTCACAGGATTAGCATAGCTCGCCACCAAATAAGGTCTTGCGCCTTCAGGTAGCTGATCCAACTTATCCGCGAGATGACGCTTAACCGCTTCCGTAATGATGCTCGAATCTTCATGCCCAGCAGCTAACAAGTTGATTGGGTACAACTTGTAGTTGTTGTGAATTTGGCGGTCGATTTCACCAGCAAGAGATTCCGGCGTTTCAAACTCTTGCTCAATCACATCACCAAACGCAACATGTACACGGCCTTTATAGCCAACGATACCTTGAATGATGCTTTCGATATCTTCAAATTCGCCTTTTTCATAGCGGCCATTTTCTGCTTTTTCGTACAGCTCTTTTGCTTTGGCAGTGTCACATGGATCATTTTCATAGGCAATCGAGACAGGAACGATTTTCAGAGAACGCGTGTACTCACCAAAGCTGATCTTTTGTTTACGACCTTCAACATGGAACATTTTTAAAATCGCAGGATCAGTAAAGTCGTTTCCATCTTTAGCACGGCCTTCCTTTTGGGCAATCCAAATTGAATTGCCAGTATCAAGCGAATGTTTGATATAGCTTGAAAGTTGTCCCAATGCTTTCATCATTTCTCTAGGCGCTTTAGCAGAGCGCTTAACGATGAAGCTCTTATTGAGTCGCATCAATTCTGTCGCACATGGCTTCTTCAGCAGGTTATCGCCAATCGCTATACGAACTGTACGGTGCCCACTTTGGTACAAGCCATAGTTTACGAGCGCAGGGTCCATCGCAATATCACGGTGGTTAGAAACGAATAGGTATGACGTGTTTTTATCCAGCTTATCCAAACCAGAAAAAGTGACGCCATCCGTTGTCTTATTCAATGTATCTTTCAGATACTTCTTCACTTCAATCTGAATTGCTTCGACAGAATCAAGCTTGCTCCACTTAGCTTTCAGGTAGATGCGCAGGATCGGGCTCATTAGCGTTTTGAACCACGCTGCTTTATTAGCAAAGCGATGTTCTAGGATAGCAGTGATAAATTCATCATCTTGGATTAGACGATCCAGCGCTGCTGGAATTTCTTCGTCGTTGTAAGGACGAATTTCAATATAAGGATCGGTATTGGCTGTCATTGTTCATTACATATCAAAAAAAGCTGGCACATTTTACGCATAGTTTTGCTGACAAGCAGCATTTCAACCCATACTTTTAACATGGTCATACCAGTTAAGCCACCATTTATCATGCTAAAAAATTCTCTCAGCAGGTTGGAATCGTATGGGTTTAACGTTACCCTTAGCGCCAAAAAACACTGGTACTCATAATGAACTACGCAATTGAATTTCACGACGCTAAATACCCCTTTCTTGATGTAGCTGCGCGTAAAAAAGCACTGAAGCACAGTCTATTGTCTGTCATCGAAGGGTTAGCCGTCATTAAATTGGGTAAGCAGGAGTATGCCATTGAACCAGGCCAATATTTTTGGATTCCTCAAGGATGTTTGAGCTCCCTCACCTTTTTACCTAATTCTCGTGTATATCGTTGTGATTTTTCTGTGCGTTTAAATGACGACTTCTCACAACAAGCGGGCTTTGTGAAGCCTTCACCGCTACTAAAAGCGCTCGTCGAGAAGCTAGCAACAACTGCCGAACGCTCGGATCTGCAAACCGATCTACTGACAGTAGTAAGACATGAAGTATTGACGCTGTCTCCTAAACTAGCGCACTCAACGTTAACGAGAACCATCAATCAATGGACTCCTGGCTGTGACATGAATATTTCTAAAGAGCTTTGCTTGGTACTAACACTACGTGAAGCAAGAAAAATGAAACTGTCGGGGAAGAAGGAAGAGCAAATTGTTGACTCTCTTTTTGCTGGTAACACCGAAGAATATGAACAGCTTTGCTTTTTAGTCTTTGGAGAAGCGCTATAACTTGCTCTTTAACAAGCTACGTTTTCAGCATTACGTAGAGTTACGGATACAGAAAGTAGAGATTCAAGTAAAAGCAAAAAGGGCGTACATTGATAATGTACGCCCTTTTTTCATTTGCTTGAGGTGTCTAGAAAGGTACTTCTATCTGCATCATCCAGTCAGCGTCATAATATTCGTGCCAACGATAATCAAACCGCATTCTTGGCTGTCCGTCGGATTTATCACCAAAACCAACGCTGAACATCAACCCGTGACTACGAAGCCACTCTTCTGTATCCATTTTACTCTCTTCGTCTCGGAGCTCTTCCGGCATCCAAAAACCAAGACCAAAGTAATTCTTTTCTAAGTTTTGAGTTAGAAGTGGGGTGTCTTCCGGCTTAATCGCCCACTCCTCCCAATAGTTTTCTGTTGGTCCTTCAAGCTTCGCTTCCGCTGCATACCAAATCAATGCTTCAGTACTTAACACGCCGATGGAATCTAAAATTTCTTCACAGATTGGAAGCGTGTTATCTTCAAACACCACGGAACGATCAGAAAAATAGTTACACGCGGAATGAGCTTGTGTCACCACAAGCAGCGCACATGCACTAAATAAAACTACTCTGACCATGAAAATCTGACCTCTCAGTTCCCAGACAATGTTTCTCTGTATAAGCCTTTACTAAGTAATAAATCACGTACGGAAGGTGTTGTATAGGCGCCGATCTCTTCACCCTCGGCCAATGCTTTGCGAATATCTGTGCTTCTGACTTTTACTTTTTCAGGACATGCCATAACAGTCCAACGTTCCGTAATCTCTTCAGCTCTACTAAATTTAGCAAATTTGAAGAAATTATCAGGACCAATGACAAAAGTTATATCGGCAGTTGGGTAAATTTCTTGAATTTTTTCTAACAACGCATAGGTCGTCACACTTTGTCCAGGTTGGTATAAAGCTTGCTCTGCATCAGAACGCTGAACATTAGAAAGCCCCATATCCTTGATGAACGCGTCAACCATTTTGCACCGAGTTGGGTAATCAAGCATGTTCTTGCCCCAAGCGTGTGCAATGCTTGGCTCAAGTAGCACAAGATCAAAGTGGCTCAAAGACTCAATAACACTTTTATGCCCTAAACTAGGTGGGTTAAATGCACTACCAAAAATGGCGATTTTTTTCATATCCGGTGATTACCTGGTTGAAGAGAGTTTTCTAATCTGATGATTTCGGTATGATACTACTAATCTTTACAGCTTTTGACCCTAAAGTCGCGTTTAATGAGCCTCAACTGTATGGTTTATCACCATTTGAGCAAATGCGCTTTAGAGTCTGAAATATTTGCAGGAAAAGGAACCCTAAATGGAACAATCCATCCGTGACGAAATGCGCGTACTCCCTTCAATTGATCCGCATTTTGAAATTGAACGCCGTGTCGCTTTTATTAAGCGTAAATTGCAAGAAGCGGGCTGTAAGTCTCTTGTTCTTGGCATCAGCGGTGGCGTTGACTCAACGACATGTGGTCGTTTAGCTCAGTTGGCTGTAGACCAACTAAACGAAGAAGCGGGCAACAATAGCTACCAATTTATCGCAGTTCGCCTGCCTTACGGGGAGCAAAAAGATGAAGATGAGGCTCAGCTCGCTCTGTCTTTTATCCAGCCAACCCATTCTGTATCGGTGAACATCAAAGCAGGTGTTGACGGGCTTCATTCGGCTTCTCACGTTGCATTAGAAGGCACAGACCTTCTACCAACTGATGCAGCAAAAGTCGACTTCGTAAAAGGCAATGTAAAAGCGCGTGCTCGCATGGTTGCTCAATACGAGATCGCGGGCTACGTAGGCGGCCTTGTTCTTGGTACTGATCACTCAGCAGAAAACATCACTGGTTTCTACACTAAATTTGGTGATGGCGCTTGTGACATGGCACCATTGTTCGGATTAAGTAAGCGCCAAGTTCGTGAAGTGGCTGCTACATTGGGTGCACCTGAGCAACTAGTGAAGAAAGTGCCAACGGCAGACTTAGAAGAGCTTGCTCCACAGAAAGCAGATGAAGATGCCCTACGCCTAACTTACGAGCAAATCGACGACTTCTTAGAGGGCAAACCTGTTCCACAGCAAGTGAGTGACCGTCTGGTAGCGATTTACAAAGCAACGCAGCACAAACGCCAGCCAATCCCGACGATTTACGACTAAGCGATATTTTCAGCTCTCTTTAAAACTCAAAACGCTGCTAAAAATAGCAGCGTTTTTTTGTCTAGGAACAGTTTTTGTCGAATGACAAAGTTGCTCTCGCCTAGTTGGTTACTGTTACGTCCGTCTCTGGCACAGCACAACACGCCAACACGGTTCCCATTGCACGTTCCTCATCAGTCAGCGCGGGCACGTCCGGATGATGAACTTGCCCCGACGTAAGCTGAACTTTACACGCGCCGCATAAGCCAGCACGACAGCTATTGCTGATGACCTTCCCAGCATCTTCGAGCTGATCTAACAACGTTTTTTGGTTGTTGCCTACGACTTTAGCTCCATTAAAGTCAATAGCGAGACTTTTCTCTGGCTTTGACGTCTCTGGCTTTGACGTAAGAGAAGAAACTCCAAACGCTTCTTGATGGTAGTTTTCCTCTGGCAGCCCTTTTCTTAGTAGAAGACTTTTTGCTTTATCCATAAAGCCATCCGGGCCACACACAAACACCTGCCGCTGTTCAACATCTTTGATTTGCTTAATGTGTGACAAACTTAAACGCCCTTTCAAACCAAACCAATCAACAGCAGGTTGCGTTAAACAGACTTTTACTTCTAGCCCTGGGTGCTCACGCTTTAACTGCTCCAACTCTGAGCGACAAGGAATATCATTCTCGGTGCGACATTGATGGTAGAAAACCACATTATCCAACTGATTGTGATCCGCTAAGTAACGCACCATTGATAACATTGGTGTTACTCCGCTACCCGCAGAGAGTAACAGCAGAGGCTGCGCTTCATGCGTTTTAAGGTGGAACTGACCGTCAGGTTGTTCTGCCTCTAAAACATCACCGACTTGTAAGTTGTCTAAGAGTGAGTTAGAGACTCTTCCACCCGCGATACGCTTTACAGAAATAGCATAACGACCCGGGCGAGAAGGACTGGATGATAAGGTATAGCGTCGACCCACTTTCTTACCATCAATATTCACCTCTATTGGCAGGTGTTGTCCTGGCAAGTAATTAGGCAACGAACCTTTGTTTGGCTCTAACCATAAGGTCACAAAGTCTTGGGCAATTTCTTCACGCTCAACACATGTAAGCTTCATGCGCACTGGCGAGTTATCTGCGTAAAACTCCGGCTCTTTGTACTCCAATACTTCAACTTTATCGCCTTGACGAATAATGCCTTCATTTCGCGCGACAAGATTCTGGCCAAAGAACACACCACCGACATCGTTTGCACGGAACTGTTGCAAGGTTTTGAGCGGCTCTTTGCTCTCACGGAATGTGCCTCTTTGGGTATTCACCGTAGTCAGGATACAGCGCTCGCAAGGTTTGAGAGACTCAAACTCTACCTCACCGATTCGTATGCGCTTCCATGAATCTTCTTCAAATGGCTTAGTATCAGAGACAACTAAGTTAGTACGAAACTGATCCATTGAGTGTAGCTCTGAACTTCTTCGGTTCAGCTCATCAAGTGAAGCTTGGCTGATCACTAAAACCGGATAACCATCAGCAAAACTGACGTTTTGACCTAGCTTTTCACGGACACGATTCGATTGCTCACCACTAAACAACAACTCAACGCGCTGCCCCAACACACGACTAAACCAGTCATCTGCATCATCTGTCGTGGTATAGGCAGTAAACGTATCTTTCCAAACCGTTGCAGGTGTCTCCTGCATTTTGAAATCTTGGTAACGGATTTTAAGTGGCTCCATACCCAAACTACTAAACACCACTCCATCGGACAATAAGGCAGACTTAATGGTTACCATTTGCGGATACTTTCGCGCAGTGATCATCGAGCCATCAGCTTTCGCAATCATAAAGCGACGATCGAAGCTCAATCCTTGCTTCTCAACCCATACGGACGACAGCGATAATCCGCCAACTGACTTAACCGGAAAAACATTAATTTGGGATAAAACGGGTTGCAACATAGCCTTCTTCCTACGGGTGTTTTTTATTTGTTGCGGTATTGTATACTCAAATCACATTAAGTTGCAGAGTCTGCTGCCTCTTCATCCATTTCAACTTTCTCGAAACCATATTCTTATAAATTTGGTTTTAGTGACAAGTATTTACTACACTCAATATTCGCGTTTTTTAACACCGTTCTGACCAAATACCGTTTGATAAAGTGTGATACGACACACATAATTCACCCAAGTTATCACTACTCCCATTTATCGATTTGGAGCTTAATTATGGATACAAGAAAACTGGTTCTGATTTTGTTATGTATCTTTCTTCCGCCTGTCGCGGTGTTTATGGAGAAAGGTCTAAATAAAGACTTTTTGATTAATCTAATATTGACGTGTTTCTTCTTTCTACCAGGTACGATCCACGCGCTTTGGTTAACAATGAAGTAACCACTTACACTCTCACTCTTTATAAAATTGAAAAATGGGATGAAATATGAGGGCAATTCCTCTATCATCCTGTCGCCTAAGCGCAAGCGTTTGCTCAAAAGCAAATACGGCGCTTAGGCTCCAATCAGACAACTTTTCAATGGTGGGAGCAATTAATGACAACACTGACTATCACTCGTCCTGACGACTGGCACGTTCACTTACGCGATGGGGAAGTTCTTAAAGACACCGTTCGCGACATCAGCCGCTACAATGGCCGTGCGCTGATTATGCCAAATACCGTCCCACCTGTTACTACAACTGAGCTCGCCCTAGCCTACCGTGACCGAATTATTAAAGAGCAACATGGCGAACAGTTTGAGCCTTTAATGGCGCTTTACCTTACAGATAACACGACACCAGACGAAATACGTAAGGCTAAAGCAACCGGACACATTGTTGCTGCCAAGCTCTATCCTGCTGGCGCCACAACAAACTCAGATTCCGGTGTGACCAATGCGAAAAACATTTATCACGTTTTAGAAGCAATGGAAGAAGTCGGAATGTTACTTCTAGTTCATGGGGAGGTAACACATCACGATGTTGATATATTCGACCGAGAGAAAGAATTCCTTGATACTGTCCTCGCTCCTATCGTCAATGACTTCCCTAATCTTAAAATCGTTCTAGAACATATCACCACCGCCGACGCAGCAAACTTCGTTAGCAACGCCTCAGACAACGTAGCGGCTACCATCACTGCCCACCACCTTCTTTTCAACCGTAACCACATGCTTGTGGGTGGTATTAAACCTCATTTCTACTGTTTGCCAATTCTTAAGCGCGGAACCCACCAGCAAGCGCTGATCGAAGCAGCAACTAGTGGTAGCAAGAAGTTTTTCCTAGGTACAGACTCAGCGCCACATGCGAAAGGGGCAAAAGAATCGGCTTGCGGTTGTGCTGGTTCTTACACTGCACACGCAGCGCTAGAGCTTTATGCAGAAGTCTTCGAAAAAGAAGGCAAGTTGGAAAACTTGGAAGCTTTCGCAAGCTTCAACGGTCCTGATTTTTACGGCATTGCACGTAACACAGATACGGTAACGTTAGAAAAATCCGCTTGGGATGTGCCAGAAACGATGCCATTTGGCAATGATATCGTTGTGCCTATTCGAGCAAATGAACAGATCGAGTGGAAAGTGAAGTAAGTACTTTACTGACATTTCACCTATAAAACAGGGTCATGCTTTTTGTAAAAAGAAGTCATGACCCTTGTTATTATCGTCTCATGTTTTAGATGTGATTATTGACCACGAAGCTTTTCAACCATCGTCCATACCGCAACCACAACCAACCCCGCCACAAAGCCGATAATACCGTTCAATAAAATAGGCAAAATGGCTGTAGCAACCGAATAACCACTAAAGTTCATAATAATCGGCTCTACAAAGTGATGAATGGCTGGCACGTTGTGCACCACAATTCCCCCACCCACCAAAAACATCGCAGCAGTTCCTACAATGGTTAACAACTTCATCAACTTTGGTGCAAAAGCGACCAAGGCCCCTCCGACTTTCGCCACCCAACCTTTACCGTTTGAGCGACTTTCAAGATAAAGGCCTAAATCATCTAGCTTCACAATCCCAGCGACTAGTCCATAAACTCCAACCGTCATAATCACTGCAATTAAACTGACAACTAAAATTTGCGTAACAAGACTGGCTCCTGTCACGGTACCTAACGCAATCACGATGATCTCTGCTGAAAGGATAAAGTCTGTTCGAATCGCACCAGAAACTTTACGCTTTTCATACTCTTCTATCGACTCGCCAGTATTAACTAGCTCCTCTTTTTCTTCGTGCGGATGCGAGTGAGGGAACACTTTCTCAAGTACTTTCTCTGCCCCTTCAAAGCAGAGAAATAAGCCGCCAATTAGCAATAATGGCATGATAAGCCATGGAATAATGGCGCTAATAAGTAAAGCAGAAGGAACCAAAATCAATTTATTTTTGAATGAGCCTTTTGCAACCGCCCAAACCACTGGAATCTCTCGCTCAGATGCAACACCAGACACTTGTTGAGCGTTTAACGCTAGATCATCTCCCAACACACCTGCGGTTTTCTTTGCCGCCATCTTTGACATTAAGGCGACATCATCAAGCACCGTGGCAATATCATCCAACAGTGTGAGTAAACTTGCTCCAGCCATTTTTTGTCTCTTATATGAAATTGAGTAAGTAACAAAATGTAACACCAATGAATCACTCATCAAAGTGATGATTTTGCAAAGAATACCACCCCAAATGGTGTTTTATATTGCCGTAAAGATAAGACAGGTCTAGTCTTGTGATACCTTTCAGCAGTCAAAAGAAAAAGTATAGATGAAAAGTGGATACATTTACCCAATCGGTACTCCTGGCCAACCTTGGAACGAAGAAGAACGTAAAGCTTGGTTAGCAACGCAAGAAGTAAAACGTAGCTACCAAGATGAAGTCGTCAGTAAAATCGATGCCCTACGCGAGCGTTTTGATGTTGAACAATATGGTGCGCTCTCATACAACGAGGCACGCTTCCCTCTGTTTTGTATCAAAACACGCAATTGGGATTCAACTAAACCTGCTGTGTTGGTCACAGGCGGCGTGCACGGTTACGAAACCAGCGGTGTACATGGCGCTTTAAAGTTTGTAGAAACGGAAGCAGAGCGCTATGCAGAGCATTTCAATATTGTCGTTGCACCCTGCGTAAGCCCTTGGGGTTACGAGGTGATCAACCGCTGGAATCCAAACGCGATTGATCCAAACCGCTCTTTCTATAAGGATAGCCCTGCCGAAGAGTCCGCTAACCTCATAAAGCTAGTTGCAACTTTAGGCGATGTGTTAATGCACATTGATCTACATGAAACGACAGATTCTGACGAAACTGAGTTCCGTCCAGCCTTAGCTGCTCGTGATGGTATTGAGTACATTGAAGGTATGATCCCAGATGGCTTTTACACGGTGGGAGATAGTGAAAACCCTCAGCCTGACTTCCAAAAAGCGGTCATTGAGTCAGTTGCAAAAGTGACTCACATTGCACCAGCAGATGAAAACGGAGAAATCATTGGTTCACCCGTCGTACAGTTTGGCGTTATCAACTACCCAATGGTAAAACTGGGCCTGTGTGGCGGCGTAACAAATTGCGTTTACGGCACGACAACGGAAGTGTACCCAGACAGCCCAACAGTGACCGACGAAGAATGTAACGATGCACAGGTTGCAGCCGTGGTGGGTGGTTTGAATTACATAATCGCTCAGCTATAACAATCGATTCTTGTATTGCTCCGGTGTCATGCCGGAGTATTTCTTGAACATCGCGATAAAAGGGCTAGCTTGGTTATAACCTAACGTCAGAGCGACTTCTTTCACAGTCTGCCCTTTACGCAGCAACTCCATAGAATGTAAATATCGCACACGTAAGCGCCACTCAGTAAAGCTCATGCCCAACTCACTCTGGCAATGTCTCGCTAACGTGCGTTCTGTGGTATGCACTTTTGCCGCCCACTCCGCCAAACTGATCTCATCCGTCGGCGATTCTTCTACTGCTTTTAAAATCGGTTCAAGATACTTATTGTCGGTAGTCGGTAAAAAGTGATGTTCGACTTCTTGCTTTGCAAGCTGGTCCAATAACACTTGTACCAAGCGCTTGTCTTCATCAGTTTGCGCCACATTAATGTCTCGCTGACGAAAGTCCTCAATAATAGATGACACGATTGGAGTCACTTTGATCAAGCTCGTTTTAGTTGGAAAATGCGCCGTCAATTCAGGGGCAATATTCAAAGAACAATATTCGATTGGCTTACGGTTGTAGCTAGTGTGACGAATTCCGGCGGGAACCCAAATAGCAAGATGTGGAGGTGCTAGAAATCTTGTGTCTTCTGCATCCATCTCCAGAATCCCACCGCTGATCAGTTGCACTTGCCCCCAAGGGTGGCTATGAATTCGTGTTTCTGTATTAGAGAGAAACGCTTCGAAATTCATAAATACATCTGATGGCGCACGATCGATTGATAAGGAGGGGTGAAGATTTCTGGCGCTCTTTTTCAAAATTGTCTTCCTATCGCTTACGATGTCTTTTAAGAGATACTTTTTATTATAAAGACCTGCCAGACTAGCGCCATCAATAATTGTGCTATAGGGTTCTCATGATTTATTTACTTCCGTTTTTCACCGTTATGATTTGGGGTGGTAACTCAATTGTGAACAAGATGGCTGCGAGCGCCATTGAACCAAGTGCGATGAGTTTCTACCGTTGGTTTGTCGCAATGGTACTCCTAACGCCATTTTGCCTGCCTGCAATCATCAAACAACGACACATTATTCGACCTTACTTAGCTAAGTTGGCGTTTCTTGCGTTACTTGGTATGGTTCTCAACCAGTCACTTGGATACTATGCCGGTTTAACAACAACGGCCTCTAATATGGCCCTGATCACCTCTTTAGTTCCGTTGATCAGTGTGTTTTTAAGTGTCCCATTGCTCGGTAAATCTATATCAATGTTAAGTATCGTCGGTGGTGTCATTTCGCTCGGCGGCTTGGCATTTATGCTTGGTCACGGTGATATCACTTACTTTTTACATCAAGACTTAACGCAAGGTGACAGCTTAATGCTCGTTGCTGCCATGGTATACGCGGCTTATTGTGTTCTGCTAAAACGCTGGAAAATGCCATTCAGTAGTTTGACTCTGGTTTACATGCAGGGCTTCTTTTCTGTTTTGATGCTCACACCACTTTGGCTCTCTAGTGAACAACTGTTACCAAGCCAAGACGCGCTACCATTAATCGCTTATGCTGGTATTGCTGCTTCCATTTTCGCGCCGCTGATGTGGGTAAAAGCGATTGATTCAATTGGTGCTGATTCAAGTGCTATGTTCATGAACCTAATGCCTGTGGTTTCCGTCATACTTGCTTCAACACTAATTGGTGAGAAAATTTACGCTTACCATATTATTGGTGGGTTGTTAGTCATCTCTGGCGTTATCCTGTCGCAAATAAAAGTAAGACAGAGAAAACCATTGTCCAATTCTGAGGTTGCCTCTACCGCCAATTAACATCTACACCCCAAGCCACAGAACTACGCTGTGGCTTGTCACTTCCAGCGTTCGAATAAAAGTTAATATTTTGTTTCATTCGCTATTCCCGAAAATTCATCTTGCTGCTAAATTGGGAAAACAATAACCCATCAAGGAAAGACAGATGAGCAGTGGTCAAAGAGACATTACCCTTCGCTTTTTAGCAGAACCCAGCGACGTAAATTTTGGCGGAAAAGTGCACGGCGGCGCCGTAATGAAATGGATCGACTTGGCAGCGTACGCCTGTTCTGCAGCGTGGAGTGGTAAATATTGCATTACCGCATATGCTGGCGGCATTCGGTTTGTTGCTCCGATTCATGTCGGCAACTTAGTCGAAGTTAGCGCGAAAGTCATTTATACCGGACGAAGCTCAATGCACATTGCGATTGACGTGCAAGCTAGTGATCCAAAGCAAATGAAAAACAGACTCACCACTCACTGTATCGTTATCATGGTTGCTGTAGATGAAAACGGAAAACCAACCGATGTACCGAAATGGATTCCAGAGTCAGATGAAGACAAAGCCTTAGAGCAATCCGCTATCCGTCTTATGAACATGCGTAAAGAGATTGGGGAAGAAATGGAAGCACACGTTAAATACCTCAAGTAACTGGCATCCGTTAAGAACGCTATTAAGTACCTCAACGTTACCTAGACCCAGAGTGTGGAGCAACATCATGGTTTTGCCATTTGTTTCACGCTCGCCCTTCTCTGTCATAAATCCTTCACCTAGCTTTGCTTAAATCCATCCATTATTTTAGAGTTGGATAGAGTTTGGATCTTGAGACTAAAAGAAACGACCTTAAGTGAAGAGACGTTGACCAATTTAAAAGCGGTCGAGTACCAGTGGGTGAGAACCATGTACGTCGAGGGGTATAACGAAACAGAAATTAATCATTACATTCAAACTTGCTTTGGCGGTGACGTTACCTTTGCTAATCTATTTCGTCGCGTCGCACTGCAGCAAGAAAGTTTGTACACGCTGCTTCAATACGTTGGATGCGCACCTTCCAGCCGAGAGTTTTAATCTCTTCCTTCCCTACCTCAATTTAGCTTTTTACTAAGCTCTAGTTATTTATGTGAAGTGCTACGCAGGGCATTATTCAAGCCCTGTGTAATCCATTGCAAAGCCGCTAATCTCTATCTACTTATTGCACAATTGCCTTTAACAGGCATAAAAAAACCTGAGTCTAAACTCAGGTTATGGTTACAAAAACTGTTAGTGATTGAATCGTAAGGAACTAAGCTAACAGCCAGCTATGCGTAACGCCAATAAAAGCCAAGATATTACTGATCGGCGGCCAAACCAAAATTGTAATATCCGTGCTAAGTATAAGGGCGACCATGTGGTCGCCCTTTTCTAGTTATTCTTATCAATCTCAGACCACAAGAGATTATCCTTTCACACCACCAGCGGTTAGACCACCAACCAACCAGCGCTGCGCAAGTAAGAATACGGCAGTGATTGGCACTGCTGAAAGTACAGCAGCTGCGGCAAAGTCACCCCACAAGTAGTTTTGTGGATATAGGTATTGCTGCATACCCACTGCAAGTGTGTACGAGTCTACATCAGAAAGCAGTAGTGACGCTACAGGAACTTCACCAATTACCATGATGAACGACAATATGAAGACTACCGCTAGGATTGGCACAGACAGTGGCAGCAATACCAAACGGAATGCTTGCCATGGTGTAGCACCATCAAGAGCCGCTGCTTCTTCTAGAGACGAGTCAATACTTTCGAAGTAGCCTTTAATGGTCCAAACGTGCAGTGCGATACCGCCTAAGTAAGCGAAGATCAGACCGCCATGCGTGTTCAGACCAAGGAAAGGAATGTACTGACCCAGTTTGTCGAACAACGCGTACAGAGCAACCAGTGCCAACACCGCAGGGAACATCTGGAAGATCATCATCGCTTTAAGAATGGTGTTCTTACCTTTGAACTTCATACGAGCAAACGCGTAAGCCGATGTGGTTGATAGCGCCACGATTAGGATTGCAGAAATACCACCCACTTTTACCGAGTTCCACAGCCATGTCATTACTGGGAATGGTGGCGGTGTAACTGTACCGTCTGGATTAGTCACCGAGAAACCTAATGCCAATTTCCAGTGATCAAGTGTTGGGTTGTCTGGGATCAGGCTACCCGTTGCAAAGTTACCTTCACGGAATGAAATCGCGATGATCATCAGCAAAGGGAAAATAATCAGTGCCAAGAATGCCCACATTGCAATATGAGTAGCCCAAACACGATACTTTAATGACTTACCTTGTACCATTGCCATTGTAATTTCTCCTTAGTCCTGAGCTACTTTAGTTACGCGTAGGTTGATAAGTGCCAATGCGCCAACCAATAGGAAGATAAGCGTTGCTACTGCACTTGCTAGACCGAAGTCTTGACCACCAGCACCTTCGAATGCGATTCGGTAGGTGTAACTTACTAGCAGGTCGGTGTAACCCGCAGGCTCTGATGTACCAATCATGTTTGGACCACCGCCAGTCAACAACTGGATAAGTACGAAGTTGTTGAAGTTAAATGCAAAACTCGCGATCAACAATGGTGTTAACGGCTTCAACATCATTGGTAGTGTGATACGTGTGAAGTTCGTGACAAAGTTCGCACCATCAATTGCTGATGCTTCATATAAATCGTCTGGAATCGCTTTTAGTAAGCCCATACACAAAATCATCATGTAAGGGAAACCAAGCCAAGTGTTCACAATTAAGATCATGGTTTTCGCCATGAACGGGTCAGAGAACCAAGCCGGGCTAATGCCGAACAAGCCTTCCAACAACATGTTGATCTCACCAAAGCTTTGGTTAAACAAACCTTTAAAGATCAAGATAGAAATAAACGCCGGAACTGCATAAGGCAGGATTAGCAACAAACGGTAAACTGAGCGACCTTTAAGTGCTTCCCACTGAACCACACTGGCAAGGACCAGACCAATAACAAGCGTAAACAATACGGTTAGCGCAGAGAAAACAATGGTCCAGATAAAGATACTGATAAACGGCTCTTTGATACCATCATCTTTCCAAACACGCTCAAAGTTGTGGGTACCAATGTTCACCACGAAACCTGGTGACACTGTGCTACCAACAAATTGACCGTTTTCATCGACAGGCTGGTAGTAACCTACTTCCATATTTGGACGTAGCGCTTCTTCAGTCCGGTTGTTGTAAAGCGTTTCACCATCTTCTTGTAATGTGTACAAAGGTACAACTGCAGCAAATTTGCGCAGCCCACTCATGCGGATATCATCACCACTTGGCAAATGTAAATCGACACTGCTCAACGCACTGCGGTTCTTAACAATCGCCTTGATTGATTCTTTTTCACCCGTTACTTCTTCAATTGGTGAAAGATCAAACTCCGATGCTGAAAGGTTATCAAGCTGAAAAGTCGGGCTTGCAAGTAGCTCACCATCTTTTTCAACCACAAGTTGATGGCCTTGCTCCGTTTTATACAAAGTGAACGGGTAGCTATCACCACTTTGGTAAGTTCGGTCCAAAAGTACGTTCTGAGCGCGATCAAAAGAGAGTTGGTTCTTCGCGCTATAGTTGGTAAACGCCAAACCTATGGTGTACGCCAAAGGAAAAAGAATGAAAAGGATCATCCCTGCTATACCAGGGTAGATGTAACGGTGTGCGTACGTCTTTTTACTACCAAAGATGAACAACGCTAAAGCGGTAAGAATGAGCGTAAGTAGTGCAAACGCAATCTCACCGCGAGAATACATAAGGATTGTTGCGTAGCCATTGATGATGCCGACTGTGCCTAAAAGTGACCATTTCATGAACACTTTTTTGCTGCTCGGAAGGCTGGCTTCTGGTGCTGTCATAGCATTTGTACCTTGAACTGACTGCATAGGGAACCTGCTAGCGAATATAGAATAAATATAGAAAAGTAAGGAGGAGTTGCCTCCTCCTTAAAAAGGTCTTACTTAATTATTTAGTCATTTGTTTTTCTGCATCTGCAAGAGCTGCATCGACAGTTTGACGACCGTCAACTACGTTGATGATTGCGTTCTTAGCCGCACCCCAGAATGCGTTCATTTGAGGGATATTTGGCATGATTTCGCCGTTCATCGCATTGTCCATTGTTGCTGCGATACGAGTATCTGAATCTAGCTCACGTTGGAACGAGTTAAGTGCTACCGCACCTAGAGGCTTATCGTTGTTAACCATACGTAGGCCTTCGTTTGTTAGTAGGTAGTTCTCAATGAACTCAACTGCTAGATCTTTGTTTGGAGACGCAGTGCTGATACCAGCCGTTAGAACACCAACGAATGGCTTAGAAGATTGACCTTGGAACTTAGGTAGCGTAGTCACGCCGTAGTTAACGCCAGACTTCTCAATGTTGCCCCAAGACCATGGACCGTTGATCGTCATCGCTGTTTTGCCTTGGTTGAACGCAGACTCAGACACTGAGTAATCCATATCCGCAGAGATTACGCCTTTATCAACTAAGCCTTTTACGAAGCTCATTGCGTCTTTAACGCCTTCTTTCGCGATACCAGCGTCTTTAACATCGTAACCTTCAGAAGTGTATTTGAACGCGTAGCCGCCATCAGCCGCCATTAGTGGCCAAGTGAAGTACGGTTCTTTTAGGTTCCACATGATTGCAGACTTGCCGTCTTTTTTAAGTTTTGCATCTAATGCTGCAACCTCTTCCCAAGACTTTGGTGGGTTTGGAACTAGGTCTTTGTTGTAGATTAGAGATAGAGACTCAACCGCAACTGGATAGCCGATCAATTTACCGTCGTAACGTACTGCATCCCAAGCGAAATCAACGATACCTTCTTGAATATTCTTAGAAGGTTTAATTTCTGCTAGCAGGCCAGCTTCTGCGTAACCACCGAAACGGTCGTGAGCCCAGAATACGATATCAGGACCGTCGCCAGTCGCTGCAGTTTGAGGGAATTTGTCTTGAAGGCCATCTGGGTGAGCCACAGTCACTTTAATGCCTGTGTCTTCTTCAAATTTCTTACCAACTTCAGCAAGGCCGTTGTAGCCTTTATCACCGTTGATCCAGATAGTAAGTTGTCCTTCTTCGATGGCTGCATTAGCACCAAAAGAACCCAAAGCAACAAGAGTACCTAGTGCTACAGCGCTTAACTTTTTCATGTTCGTATCCTTTTTATATTTTTGATGTAGGGCTAGTCCATTGAGGTTCAGCCGTATTTCGACATATATCATCTGAAATAATCCAATATGTCTCATCCTCCTAATCCCTACGCCCTTACAATTATGACGTATTTTCGTGATCTAAATCGCCAAGGGTAAGAGACTCAAATCACAAAATGGATAGTTCCTGTGATCGGTTTCAACTTTAGGTGGTGCAATAATGTGATTTCCGACCAACTGCTTTCTTCCTCCTCCTTTTTTACTCCTCCCTTTCTACTCCCCCTACAATTATTTCTATTAGGAGGATGTCGCACTACGCACAATCTTAGAAACTGCAGTCATCCAAGAGTGGATGGTAAGAACCCTTTCCCAGCAGTGCCTACGTATTAGGAAAAAGATTTGCTGGTTTTGCATTGCCAGACGAGTGGAATGTCATTATTAGTGTTGTTTGTGGTAATTATTTCACGGGGGAGACAATACGAATAATGTGGGGGAGAGAAACTCGTACTTGGCTATGATGGGTAGCACTTCTATTCAGGACATTTTATTGAAGTGCTACCCTACTTTTCTTACCAACCGCAAGAACTTACCGATTCCTACTGTTACTGCTCGCTAGATAATTCATATAATGATGAGCGGTGAATAATAAAAAATTGATCGAGGACGAGCTACATGGCGAGTGTCACGTTAAAAAATGTTTGTAAAGCGTATGGCGACGTACTGATTTCTAAGAACGTAGACCTAACAATCAACGAAGGTGAATTTGTTGTTTTCGTAGGTCCATCAGGTTGTGGTAAATCTACCCTTTTACGTTGTATTGCCGGTCTTGAAGACATTACTTCAGGTGATTTGTATATTGGTGACCAGCGCATGAATGACGTCGAACCATCCAAACGTGGTGTTGGTATGGTATTCCAGTCTTACGCTCTTTACCCGCACCTTAACTTATATGACAACATGTCATTTGGCTTGAAACTAGCAAAAGCAGACAAAGCAGAAATCGACAAGCGTGTTGAACAAGCAGCAGAAATCCTACAACTAGGCCACTTGCTTGAGCGCCAACCAAAAGCACTTTCTGGTGGACAGCGTCAACGTGTGGCGATTGGCCGAACATTGGTATCGCAGCCAAATGTATTCCTTCTAGACGAGCCACTATCAAACTTGGATGCGGCACTGCGTGTAAACATGCGTGCACAAATCACGAAACTTCAGCGCCAACTTGGTTGTACCATGATCTACGTAACGCACGATCAGGTAGAAGCGATGACAATGGCAGATAAAATCGTTGTACTAGACGGCGGTTATGTATCGCAAGTTGGTAAGCCGCTTGAGCTTTACCATTACCCACAAAACCGCTTTGTAGCTGGCTTTATCGGTTCTCCGAAAATGAACTTCATGAGCGTATTCATTGATGAAGTAGAAGCAGAGCGCGTCAAAGTTCAACTATCTAACGGCGTATCTTTCTGGATTCCGGTGGATGGTACAACAGTTAACCGCGGCGACCGAATGTCTTTAGGCATTCGCCCTGAGCACCTATTATCCGCTTCTGAAGCCGATGCAAGTATTCACGGTGAAGTGATGATTGTTGAGAAGCTAGGTAACGAAACTCAAGTATACCTAAATCTAGAAGGCGCGGACGCCGACGTTATTTTCCGTCAGCCTGACACACTTGCAGTCGACACTGGCGATAAAATCGAGATCGGTATTCCAGCTCATCGTTGTCACCTGTTCCACAGTGATGGTCGCGCATGCCGCCGCCTATACAAAGAAAACGGCGTAGAAGTCGAATAGTTCATTCGTCCTTACTCAAAAAAATCCCTCTCACTTGAGAGGGATTTTTTTATCTTAATAAATATCAGCAATTCGATACTAAATCATTAATCGTTAACGAATCAAATCACCCGTTTCTTCTACCCTCACATAAACCATTGTCTTTGTACTGATACTTCATTTTTAATACTTTTCCTCATTCCTCATAAGTAAGTACCAGCTTTTTCCTAACCCGCCAAACTTAGCCAAAGGGCTAAATATCATTCTTATTTCCACTTACCTCAACAACGCAAATTTTTACACTTATCAACGAAATTACACGTGACAAAAAAACTCAGTAGCATTCAACAGAATGCTCTGTGCACCAACTACTAATAACGTTCACGACACGGCAATTGGGGAAGACACCCAAGGGCGGTAGCGTGTCAGAAGGGAAACTGAGTCATGAAACAAAAAGGACTTATCCGCTCTCATGAGATGGAGTTCGCTTTTTTATATCGCATCTCAGATCTTGCTGTCATCGTCTCTTTTATGCTGCTTTTAGTGTTCAAAGACATGAATACTGCGATGGGGAAAGATTACGTCATATTGGCTTTCGTTGGAGGCATCTCCTTTCTATTTATGGCAGAAAGCGGCAATCTGTATCGCTCTTGGCGAACCAGTTCGTTTAAAGAGCAGATGTTTATTGTCTGTGTTGCTTGGGCGGTGACTTCTGCACTTATCTTTGTTGTGCTGTATTTTTCTGAAGTCCATACCTTATTTGATAACACAATTTTAGCGCTGTGGTTTGCGATTACGCCCGCTCTGCTTTTGGCATGGCGAGTAACATTCCGTACCGGATTAGCCTATTTGAGAAAAAAAGGATTCAACACTCGCACTGCAATCATCATCGGCCAAACTCCTCACGGCATTACCCTAGCTAACGAAATTCAAAACCACACAGAACACGGCGTGCTTTTTGATGGCTTTTACGACGAACGATCTTCCGACAGATTGCCAAATTCTGATTATCCTATTAAAGGAGCTGTTGACCACGCCCTTGAGCGAGCTAAAAAAGGGGAAGTAGATTACGTCTATATCGCGATGCCAATGCACGCAAAAGAGCGCATTGCGTCACTTCTTAACCAATTCTCAGATACCACCGCAAATACGTATCTGATTCCCGACTTCTTCACTTATAACCTTTTACATTCTCGTTGGGCGCAGATCGGCCAAGTTCAAACACTAAGTGTCTTTGATACACCTTTTGCTGGAATTTCTTCTTGGGTAAAACGGTTTGAAGACATCTTGTTTTCGAGCATTATTTTGGTCTTAATCGCCCCTATTCTATTCGTCATTGCGATTGGCATTAAGGCAACTTCTAAAGGCCCTGTCATCTTTAAACAACATCGTTACGGTCTTGATGGACGCAAGATTGAAGTCTGGAAGTTCCGTTCAATGACAACCATGGATCAAGGTTCCAACGTGAAACAGGCGACAAAGAACGATCCTCGTATTACGCCTTTTGGCGGATTTCTGCGTCGCACCTCTTTGGACGAACTACCTCAATTTATCAATGTACTGCAAGGGACCATGTCTATTGTCGGCCCACGCCCTCATGCCGTGGCACACAATGAAGAATACCGTCAGATCGTGGATCGCTACATGCTACGTCACAAAGTAAAACCAGGCATTACTGGCTGGGCACAGATTAATGGTTATCGCGGCGAAACCGACACCTTAGAAAAAATGGAAAAGAGAGTCGAGTTTGATTTGGATTACATCCACCATTGGTCGGTTTGGATGGACATCAAAATCATCTTTATGACCGTTTTCAAAGGCTTCACTGGTGCTAACGCTTACTAAGGTTGAGATTATGAAGAAACTGACAATGGCAATAGCATTGAGTCTGTTTTCTACTGATTTGCTCGCAGAACCGATGGCTTACCAAACCGAGTCTGGTATAGAGTTGATTCCCCTCGTAAAAACTTTCTACGAGGGAGATGACAACATCAATAAAGCGGAAAAATCCGGCAATGTGGAATCGGTCAATATTTGGGGTATAGAACCAAGCTTACTAGCACGTATAGAACGGAATCGCTATCGCGCAGATATTTTATATAAGTTAAAAGCGGGCTTTTCATCTGACGATCGCAACGACTTCGACGACCACACTTTTCAGTTTTCCAACTTTTTCGAATTTAATCATCGTCATCGTTTAGTGGTTGATTACCGTTTTCGCGCCCAGCATGAAGTTCGAGGAGAAGATATTACCGAAGGTAATGGTAGCGCAATCGACTCACCAATAGAGTTCAACCGTAACGATGTAAAAACCAATTATGTCTTTGGCTCTAACGGTGCCAAAGGCAGACTCGAATTCGGTTTAGGCTATAGTGATAAAACCTATCAAAACTATCGTGACGGCTTGCCTGGGCGCCCAAACGCTAAAACTAAATACAACGATTTTCGAGCTCCCAATGCACATTTGGAGTTCTATTTAAGAGCGACGCCAAGAACCTATTGGTTAGTCGGAACAAACCAAATCGTAACCGATTATCAACACCGAAATTCTGCGCAGCCATCGAAAGATAACAACACCAGTTTCTATTACACCGGTGCCGAATGGGAAGTTACAGGAAAAACCAAAGGCATCGCTCGACTCGGTTATCAAATCAAAGATTTTGACAGCGCTCAACGAGAGACATTTAAAGGCTTTAGTTGGGATATCGGCTTTGAATGGTTGCCTCAAGAACAAACTCTAGTCAGCGTGAAAACCACTCAAGCGGCGGTTAACCCCGATCAAGATGGCGATTACAACCTACAAACTCGTTACCGACTGAACCTGAAGCACGATTGGAATAGTTACCTTGCAACTCGCTTAGGTGCTGTTTATCAACAAGATGATTACACGGGAATCTCCAGAAACGACGATCGGTACACTTTATCTTTTGGTATCGATTATCAGATCAAACGTTGGATACAGCTGCAAGCCGATTGGCAATACCAAGATAAAAACTCTAGCCGATCGGGTTATAGCTTCGAACAAAACATTTGGACTTTAAGCGCACAGTTTTCTCTGTAAAAAGGATTATTAATGAAGGCATTCATCAAATTCATGAGTGTAGCGTTGTTGCTATTTAGCACTTTGGTCAACGCTGACTCAAACGAGGAAGATTACTTACTCGATACTGGCGATACCATTTCCGTGCAGGTCTATGGTGAAGAAGATCTTACGATTAAAAATATTCTAATAACGTCAGATGGCTACTTTGATTACCCCTACCTTGGCCGAATTAAAGCAATCAAAAAAACACCAAAACAACTCAAGTACGAAATAGAAACGGGCTTAAAAGGCGATTATCTCATCAATCCAAAAGTGATGGTCACCATCAATAACTTTCGTCTGTTTTACGTTAATGGAGAAGTCAGGAAACCTGGTGGATTTGAGTACCGTCCAGGGTTAACCATAGAGAAGGCCATCGCTCTGGCAGGTGGCTTGACCGACAGAGCCTCACGCAAAGGCATTAACCTCACCAAGCATAAAACAGGTCAAACGATGGAGGGGGTCAGTATGCACCGCAACGTTGAACCTGGTGACATTGTATTTATTGACCAGAGCTTCTTTTAAGTGACAGGGAATCAAATGAACGGGACTCATCCAAATAATCTCCAGATGAACAAAGTAGAACTGATTCGTTTTGGCCATCACTTCAAAGCGATTAAAAAGAATTGGCTAAGCATCGCAGCATTCACGCTTCTGTTCTCATTAACTTGTACTTGGTATATCTACTCCAAAGCATCGATATACCAAGCTACAGCTACGCTACTCATCCAAGAGGAGCAAAAAAGCGCCCTTTCAATCGAGGAAGTATATGGCGTCGACACGACAAAAAAAGAGTACTTTCAAACGCAAATCGCCATTTTAAAATCGAATCATATTGCAGATAAGGTAATTAGGGAGCTGAACCTCACCCAATTACCTGAATTCACAAGCTCAGGGGGGTTAAATAAAAAAATCGACCAAATAAAGTCGATTCCTTTTGTTCAAGACCTACTGAATGTGGCACCAAGCCCAAAAGAAACCGCGCAGTTTTCAGAGTCCTATTATCAGGCACTTCAAGCTTTCAGAAGTAAACTCGATATTGAGCCAGTACGTAACACCCAATTAGTCAGAATTCGCTTTCGTTCTACCGATCCTAAGCTTGCTACGACAATCGCCAACGCGGTCGGCCAAGCCTATATTGACGCAAATTTTGAAGCCAAATTGGTCGTTACACAAAATGCGGCTACTTGGTTGACAAATAACTCTCAAAAATTGGAGGAGCGATTACGTAACTCGGAGCAAGCGCTGCAAGAATTCTTGTTAAAAGAAGGGTTGATCGATATCAACGGTATTGATGAAATTTACGCAAATGAGCTAGAAGAACTCACTCGCAAGCTGAATATCGCTGTTAATAAGCGTATTGAAGCGCAGACGTTAATCCAACTGTTACGACGTAAATCTTCGCAAAGTTTAGACAGCTTGTTGTCAATTGATGAATTCGCTAATCAAGCGCAAATCCGCGATCTAAAATTGTCGGAAGCACAGGCAGCCAAAAATCTCTCTGAACTGGCACAGCGCTACGGACCTAAGCATGATCGAATGATTCAGGCGAAAGCACAGCTTGCTGAAATTCAATCAAGAACCCAGCAACTCATCCGGGACATTTCCTTCAGTAAGCAACAAGACCTTCTTGCTGCAAAAGCGCAAGAGGACATGCTTCGAGCAGAGCTCGATAACAAAAAGTCAGACTTCCAATCGTTAGGGTCACAAAAAGCGCGTTACGAACAGTTAAAACGCGAGGTTGAATCCAATAAGGCACTCTATGAAGCGTTCTTAAATCGTGAGAAAGAGACCAACGCCACCAGCGACTACAAGAATGTCACTGCTCGCTTTACTGATAAAGCCATCATTCCTCTATTCCCGGTGGCACCACAACGAATCAAACTGGTACTAATTGCCACCTTTTTTGGCTTTGCCATTGCTTGCGCTCTAGTCATCATCTTAGAAACGATGCGAGAAGTTATCCGAAGCGCAGCCGATGTGCAGGAAAAACTTGGTGTTACGTGTTTAGGTGTGATTCCTATGGTCAAAAAACGCAATTTGCGTAAAAACGGCGTCAGTTATACCGCGTATTTAGATGATGAAGAAAAGCTATTTAGTGAAGCTTGCCGCTCGGTCAGAACCTCGCTTCTGCTCAGATTAACCAACACGAAGCAAAAGATATTGCCCTTTACCTCTGCTATTCCAGAAGAAGGAAAAACATCGACCAGTATCAATATGGCGGTGTCGTTTTCAAAAATGGAAAAGGTGTTGATCATCGACTGCGATTTACGTCGACCTTCCATCGCAAAGCGATTCGGTATTGCTGAATCAAGCCCTGGCTTAACGCATATCCTGACGATGGATACGCCAATCAAAGATTGTGTTACACATATAAAAGAAGCCAACTTAGATGTATTATCGGCCGGCCTAATTCCGCCAAACCCACAGGAATTACTGGCTTCTGATCGCTTTAAAAAGTTGCTCGAACATTTTCAAAATAAGTATGACCGGATCATTATCGATACGCCGCCCCTACTGTCAGTGAGTGACGCACTTATTCTTGGTCAGTATGCCAATGGTCTGATCACCGTCATTCGCTCAGAATCAACAAAATCATCACTGGTTAACCTTGCGTTATCTAAACAAATACAACACTCAGTTCCATCTCTTGGCGTCTTAATCACACAAGCCAAGGCCAAGGAAGGAGAGACGCTTTATGTCCAGAAATACGCCTACTAACGTAAACCTATCTTGGTACCAAACCTTGAAAAGCCAAGAACAACCGGTATTGATCTATCAAATGGGCAAAGTAGGTTCGAGTGCATTAGAGCATTCCATTCCTAACTCGATTCACTTGCACGACCTTATGACTGTCGATGCGCAAAAACAAATATCCCCTGTTAGAGCGCAATTGCATAAGCCTCAGATCAATGCGTTAAAGCGACGACTAAAGCGCATAACAATGAGCCAAATGTTAAAGCGCAAGAAAAAAGTTCGAATCATCTCGCTGGTGCGTGAACCGATCGGACGAAATGTCTCAATGTTCTTTCAAGCACTTCCTTTTTGGATGGCGGACAAATATCTAAAGGATGACAGCGCAATACGTACCGAACGTCCGCAGTTACTCCAAGAGGCATTTGATAAGCACATGAATCATCAATATGCGCTGCAGTGGTTTGACAACGAGATCAAACAACTAACAGGGATTGATGTGTTTAACGAACCTTTTAATCACGAAGTAGGCTATCAAACATACCACAACAACAACTTCTCACTGTTGGTCATTCGAAGTGACAAGCTAGCGAAGGCTAACTCCGCAGTTGAAGACTTTTTAGGTTACCCCGTGGATGTTGTTTATGAAAATCAGTCAGACAACAAATGGTACTCGCCACTAATGAAAGAATTCAAAACGCAATTTCAACCTACACCCGAGTACGTTGAAGAAATGCTGAATTCTAAATTGACGAAGCACTTTTTCTCAAATGCAGAAATCACCGACCTTAAACAGCAATATCTGACCAATTAATCATGAAAACCAAGATTCTACATATTATTAATGATCTTTCTCAGAACGGCGGTGCTCAGAAGTTCTTAGTCGACCTTGTTTTAGAACATAAGCCTGAATACGAAATCAAAATTTTGGTCTTGTGTGATGAAAATGATTACTTACCAACGCTATCCGCCCAAGGGATAGAGTGTTTTAACTGGCGCACTTTGTCATTGAGTGAGAAATACTGTTTGCTGCGTTGGCCGCATGTCGTTCACGGGCACCTCTACCCTTCCATTTATCTAGCGCTATTGGCGGTAGGTAAAAAACGAATCCAGACTGAGCACTGCTCTTACAACCGTCGACGTGACTATCCGTTGTTTAAGTTCATGGAATATGTCTTGTATTGGGGCCACGACTTGACGGTCAGTATTAGTGAAAAAGTACAAGATGAACTGGTGAAGTTCATGCCTCGCTACCAACATAAATATCACGTGGTGCACAATGGCGTTGATTTAAAAAGGTTTCCTATGATGCCGAAGTGCGCCAGCCACCTGATCGACAAACCAGTCATCAAGATTGGCATGGTGGGCCGACTTCACCAACATAAAGATCATGAAACGCTTATCCAAGCACTTGTCCATTTACCAAGACGATACGAGCTCCATCTTGCTGGAGATGGCGAAAAAAAATCGCCACTGCAAGCATTTGCAACAAAGCTCAACGTCACGCAACGTGTTCACTTTCATGGGGTAGTTTCTGATGTTCCAGCGTTTTTGAACGACATGGACATTTACGTGCAATCATCGCATGTCGAAGGCTTTGGCTTGGCGGCGGTTGAGGCCATGGCAGCAGGCTTACCCGTATTATCATCGGACGTACCCGGTTTGGATGACGTCACCGGACGTGCCGAATATTTATTTCAGGTTGGTAACTCAAATGAGCTGAGCCAGAAAGTGCTCCAGCTGTGTGAAAGTGTTGAGCGGTATGACGCTGCAAGTCAATACTCAGTCAATAGGGCCTCTCTCTACACCATCGATAAATTTCGTGAAGGTTACTATGGAATCTACCAGCAGCTTTGCACCAACAAATAGCTCCGCGCCATCGAGCCATCGAGCCTCATGGTTTGCAGCATGCCTATTAGCATTGTTCTTTATTCCTATGAAGTTTCGTGCTGGAGGAATAGCACTAGCACCATCAGACATCGTAAGTCTTTTGTCCATTGGTTTTACAGCGTTAGTGGTATTGGAAGGAAAAGCTGAAAAACTCATGCATCCCTGCATGGGGTTCCTCGTATTGTTCACTGGGTATGTGTTCTTAAATGGCCTGCTAAATCGCGTCCCCCTAATGCCGCTAGTTATAGAAACCGTGCAATGGCTGGCGATTCTCTGCTTGCTTAGCCTAATGTACGCCTATGGCGTGTTTGATGATGAATGGGTAATGGTTTATTTCACTTATCTGCTGTTTTTCATCTGTACGCTCGTTGCCTTATGGCACTTTGCTCAGGGCTATCAAAGCGGGTTTAAGTTACTCGGGGTAAGTAAATACGGGTTCGGTGTACTGTGCTCACTACTGTACCTTTATCGAGATAAAGTTCGCGCTTTCCACCTTTTGATGCTCGTAGCTTTAGTATTACTGGTGTTGTCACAAGAAAGAAAAGCGCTACTTGGTTTTTGTCTGCTTTTCTTCTTTGACCAACTGCTCGTAAAAAACTTAATGAGAAAATCGCTCAGCGAAACGTACACGTGGACGATTTTATTAGCCTTGAGCTTCATTGTGTTTACTGCCGTCACAACCACACTCTACGCTGGGTTTGAAACGCTAGCAGACACATTGGAAATAACCCAAGAAGACGTCTTATTTGCCAACCAAAGTGAAGCACGCTGGGTATCGAATCTTCATAGAAAACTTTTACTTGCCAATGGGCTAGATATTTTACTTCAACACCCAGTGTTAGGTGTCGGCGCGAAAATGTTACCCAACTTTATGATCAGTTACTTTAATTATGATGAGCTGGCGATCTACACCCACAACTTTGTGTTAGATACCGCAATTGAATACGGATTGCTTGGTATCGGTCTGCTGTTTGGTGGTTATTTTCTTTTTATTCGCTTTTGCTTCCGCAGCCTTAATGAAAACAGAAAAAGCCTATTACTTGCGATATACGCCCTCATCATGGTGTTTTTCGTTGCGGTAAACACCACCATAATTTTAATACTCTTGTTACCCGTCATGATCAGCATGAGCAACGACTCAAGGGCCATTGCTCATACTTTTCCGGTAAACCATCACCACGAATATGAATAATCAAGGATAGGATAGATGAAGTATTCAATCTCTCGACAATTTGAAAAGAACCGAGAACTCCAAGCTGATAATTTTGTTTTAGTTTACCAAATGGGCAAAGTTGGCTCCTCATCAATTGAGCACACGCTAGGGGAGAAAAATATCCCGAGCTATCACATCCACACCTTTGATGATCACGAAGAATTTCACATGTATCACAATAAAAAAGACGTGAGTAAATTCTTCGACTTCCGAAACCGCGCACTCTATCGCTTAGTGCTCAAGCAGCGAAAACGTATCTTACAAAAACGCGAGCAGATTAAAATCGTTACGCTGGTCCGCGATCCAATCGCAACTGTCTTTTCTCGCTTCTTTCAAGATCTCCATTTGCAATTTATCGAAGGCAAAAAGAACGATGCAATTCACCGAGATATGGAAGTCACGTATCAGCACCTCGAGCATTGTTTTGATAACTATATCAATCTCAACTATTTTGCGGACTGGTTCGACAACGAGTTAAAGCGTAATTTCAATATCGATGTGATGCGCCAAGAGCTGGACAACACTCAACCTTTCTTCACATTCCAGAACGATCAGGCCAACGTCATGCTAATCAAATGCGAACAGCTCAGTTCTCTTGATAAAGAAATCGGTGAGTTTCTTGAGTTGCAAGACTTCGTGCTGAAAAACAGCAACGAAGCGAAAAACAAGTGGTACTCCAATATCCACCAACACTTTAAGAATCACTACGACTTCTCAAAACTGTTCTATATGTACGATCTTCCCTTGTATCGCCACGTTTATTCAGAGCAAGAGCGTGATGCTTTTAAACACAAATGGATGCAAACACCAGGGACAAAATCATCATGAAGAAAGTGCTCCATGTTACAGAAGCATTTGGAGGTGGCGTTCAAACTGCTCTCTATAGTTATGTTCACTCATCCAGAGACGAGCCTTATCAGCATTTCTTGCTAGCCAGAGCCCGAGAAAACGACTTGACCAATGAGAACAACCATCATATTTTCACACAGACCAAATGGGTGGAAGGCGGTTTACTTCAATTTGTTCGCGATGCAAACCACATGATTGCATCACTTGCGCCTGACGTTGTGCATTTGCACTCGAGTAAAGCGGGATTTCTCGGGCGATTTCTAAAACTTGGCAAGGCGCGCTTGGTTTACACTCCGCACTGTTATGCTTTCGAACGTGAAGATATCTCCGAATTCGCGCGCCAGCTCTATAGAGCGCTAGAGAAAGTAAAACTAAGCAAAATTGATGTGGTGGCAGGCTGTAGCCAACGAGAATGTGACTTGGCGATTAGCATTGGCGTGAAACGTGCCGAACTGCTCAACAACTACGTGTCTTATCAAAGTGAAGATCGTATAGAGCGAAACAAGCAAGAAACGCTGAAGCTCGTTGTACTTGGTCGTGTCACGCCCCAAAAAGATCCTCAGTTTCTTATCAGCACATTGCAGTTCCTTAATCGGTATGCGCTTAACCGCCCGATAGAGATCACATGGATAGGTGGCGGTGACCACGTACTCGAACAGAAATTACGCACTGAAAATGTGGATGTAACGGGCATGCTGCCTCGCGATGAGGTAGTTGAAAAGCTCAAGGGTTCAGACCTTTATCTACATACTGCAGCATGGGAAGGGATGCCGTTAACCATTCTAGAAGCATCCAAGTTACATCTTCCTATGGTTATTCGGACCATCGGCGCAACCAAAGATCTCAACTACCCGTTTTTAGCGCTCACACCTGAAGAAATGGCCAAGCAGATCGCGCATTGTGTCAATCATTATGAAGAGATCGATTTTCGCCAATATACAGCAGAATTAAACGATGCCTTCAGTGAAGAAAAACAGCGCCTCGCACTCAATAAACTTTACGGTTAAATGCCCCTATGTTTCACACTGTTCAACAAAAATTACTGTTGATGCCCAGCGGTACAAAAAGCTTGTTATCTACTGGATTAAAAACCGCAATCACGCGTGTGTTGAGTGCGCTATTTGCTTTTTTACTGACTCTGATTGTATCGAAGACCAGTGACGCTTCGACGGCCGGTCAATTTTTCTTTTTATTCAACCTAGTCTCGCTACTCGCTATCGTTTCTCAGCTAGGTTTTGATGTCTCGTTAGTTCGTTACAATGCGATCGCTTTTAATAACAAAGAGAAGCTTGAACAAAGCCAAAACTATAAAACCGCACTGTATCGAAGTATGGCATTTTGCTTGCTCGCCATAGGCGTTTTGTTGGCAGGGTTTAATCTGTTTCCAGAACAGCTAAACCAGACTCAATCACCAATGTATGCGATTACTTTATGCTTGCTTTGTATACCTTTCTTGGTGCTTGCGCAAACCAACAGTCGGGTGCTTCAAGCATGTAGAAAAGTCGTATCATCTCTGTTTGCGTTGCAGCTTGGGGTAAGCATGTTGATGGTCATTTTTGTCTTTGCCCTAGACTATATCGGTCAGCAAAATATCAACAATCTAATGACCGCACTGCTTTTAGCGAGCATAGGCGTCGCGGTCATATCTAGTGCCAATTGGCTTGGCTCAGATCAATATCAAACATCGGCTTTCGTACCAAACAAAAAAATGGCCGCTTCTGCCAAGCAAGTCTGGGTTGGCAGTATCTTCACGAATGTTCTTCAATGGGGAAGCCTTGTTATTGCGGGCTTTTTTATCTCAACAGCGGAAATCGGTTTGTTAGCCGCAGCCCAACGCACATCACTACTGATTGGCTTTGTGCTGATTACCATTAACTTTGTGGTCGCCCCGATGTTTGCCTCTCTCTACAAAGAGCGTCAAATGCGCAAACTGCAGAACCTGAGCCGCTTGGCGTGCCGAGCCAATGTTGGTTTAGCGATTGTACCCGTAATTATTTGCACCCTCTTCCCCGAGTTTGTAATGCAGTTTTTTGGTGAGGAGTTTCTCGCCGCGGCACCACTATTAGTCGTCCTTTCTCTGGGGCAGTTAGTCAATGTTGCGACTGGTTCAGTAGGTTTTTTATTATTAATGAGTGGTCATGAGAGAACCATGAAATACATTACAATTTCCTCCGGTACGGTGTCCATCTGCCTACTTGTTACGCTTTGTCAAATGTTTGGTGTGATTGGTGCAGCGTGGGCAATGGCAATTGGCATGGCTATCCAGAATTTAGCTGCACTGTACTTTGTAAAACGTTACTTAGGCTTCTTTCCAATAGGTTAATTATGGCTTTAATACTGGCACGCACGAGTTTTGTTTTAGTCCTGATGCTAACCGCTTCACTCTCTTTGTGGAAAAGCTCTGACCTACACCATACTGCTTACCTGCAAATGGAAACCTACTTAGGCGGATCAAGTACGCTTCACTTTACTTTCAGTTTATTGATCGGCTTTTTATCGGTCTTCACGTTCCCTTCTCTGGTGAGCTCGAATAAAACCGACGTTTTTGGGATTCGTCTTTTGCTACTGCTGTTAGCTATCGTTTCAATGGAAGAAATAAGCCAACTTTTTATTCCAAATCGATCATTTAGTTTTGATGATCTCAGCACCAACTGGATAGGCGTTATCTCAGGTTACTTTAGTGCCAAGTTAATTCGCTTCATCCGCGCTCGATCGTTCTAGTAATACAGGAATCTCTGGGGGATTTGGGTATATAATTACGCCAAACAACCAGACTAACGAGTACATCATGCCATCTCATCCAACCAAGATTACTTTTTTTGAATTCTTAACCCCGTTGATCACGTCAGGCAAAAAGACGATAACGATTCGAGATGAATCAGAAAGCCATTACGTTCCCAATACAGAAGTCGAAGTTTTTACCTTAGAAACGGATCGTAAAGTCTGCGATATCAAGATACGTTCTGTAGAACCACTTCACTTTGAAGATATTAATGAGTTTCATGCAGAACAAGAAGCCATCGAACTACCAAAACTCAAGCAGTTAATTCGAGAAATCTACCCAAATACCGACACGCTCTTTGTTATTGAGTATGAGCTGATTAAATAACCCACAACAAATACTAGACGACTGGTCTAATCCATCCTATAGTACACTTCATGAACGCAAAGACGAATGACACACGCCAACATATTCTCGACGTCGGATACGAGTTGATCGTAAACCGAGGGTTCACGAGTGTTGGTCTTTCAGAGCTATTAAAAAAGGCCGCAGTGCCAAAAGGTTCGTTTTATCATTACTTCAAATCCAAAGAACAATTTGGTGAAGCGATGATTCAAGACTACTTTACTAAGTATTTTGAGCGTTTAAACGCACGCTTTACCAATACTGAACTGAGTGGCTACCAACGCCTAATGAGCTATTTCGAAGAAATGATCAAAGTAGAAGACGACGTGTGTAATGCGAACAAATGTTTATTGGTTAAGTTAAGTGCAGAAGTCTCCGATCTCTCTGAGTCAATGCGCTTGGCATTACGCCAAGGAGCAGACAAAACCATTCAAGCGATAGCGGATTGCATTGACATCGGCATTCAAGATGGCTCAATCCCCAATGGTGACAGTGCGTTATTAGCAAGGCAGATATACTACCTTTGGAATGGCGCTAGCTTGCTGAACAAACTTTATCAAGATCAGGCAGCATTGACGCAAAGTCTGACCTATACTCAACACTTACTGCAGAATACGCGCACTTGACCATAACGGGCGGCGTGGAAGCAGAATGAACACCCTACACACGTTTCACTGTCAGAAAAAGCGTCAGTGTTAACACAGTAAACCTTCCCGCTTTAAATAAGCGGGATATTTTGAAATAAATACTAGACGACCGGTCTAATCAACAAGTGAGATAGATATGACTAACGCAACAAATCGCAGAATCGTACTCGCGTCACGTCCCCATGGTGCACCGACACAAGAAAACTTTCGTTTAGAAGAGGTAACGAAACCGACTCCGAAAGAGGGTGAAATGCTATTGAGAACGGTTTATTTATCTCTAGATCCATACATGCGTGGTCGCATGAGTGATGCCGAATCATACGCTGACCCTGTTGCAATTGATGACGTAATGGTCGGTGGTACAGTTTGTCAGGTAGAAACATCAAACCACCCAGATTACGAAGCGGGTGAATGGGTTCTTGCCTACACCGTTGGCTGGCAAGACTACGCTATCTCAACTGGTGAGATGGTCATTAAACTTGGTAAAGAACCGCAAAATCCTTCTTACGCGCTAGGCGTTGCAGGTATGCCAGGATTTACCGCGTACATGGGTTTACTCGACATTGGTCAGCCAAAACCAGGGGAAACCATCGTGGTAGCAGCTGCTACGGGGCCTGTAGGCGCAACAGTTGGTCAAATTGGTAAAATCAAAGGTTGCCGAGTTGTTGGTATAGCAGGCGGAGAAGAAAAATGCCGTTACGCTAAAGAGGTGCTTGGTTTCGATGAGTGTATTGATCACAAAGCTGAAGACTTTGCAGAACAACTGAAAAATGCCTGTGACAAAGGTATCGATGTTTACTTCGAAAACGTAGGTGGCAAAGTATTCGAGGCTGTATTGCCACTTCTGAATACAAATGCGCGTATCCCACTTTGTGGTTTGATTTCTCAGTACAACGCGACAGAGCTGCCTGAAGGTACCGACCATCTTCCATTACTAATGGGTAAGCTCCTGACCAAACGAATCAAGGTGCAGGGCTTCATCATTTTTGATGATTACGGACATCGTTACGGTGAATTTGCGCAAGATATTAATCAATGGTTGGCAGAAGGAAAGATCCAATACCGCGAACATCTAGTACAAGGACTGGATAATGCGCCAGAAGCATTCATCGGTCTGTTGGAAGGTAAGAATTTCGGCAAACTTGTAGTACAGATTAACGACCCATTATAAAAAGGGATATGTAAATGATTAAACTTCACCACCTCAATCAGTCTCGTTCAAAGCGCATCATTTGGTTACTTGAAGAGCTAGATGTAAATTACGAAATTGTACCCTATGTCCGTGATTCCGTGACCTTCATGGCACCGCCAGAACTAAAAAGTGTTCACCCATTAGGAAAGTCACCTGTTCTTGAAGATAACGGCGAGATTATCATTGAGTCAGGTGCAATGACCGAATATTTGATTGAGAAATACAGTGACGGAGCCTTTGCTCCTGAGCGCGGTACAAAAGCACACACAGAATATTTGCAATGGATGCACTTTGCAGAAAGCTCCGCAATTTTACCTATGCTGCTAAAAATCTTCGTAAGCAAAGAGCCAAATGAAACTCAGTTTTTATCAGGCTATGCCGACAAGGAAGCAATGAATGTACTAGGCTACTTCGAGCAATCCTTAGAAGGCAAAACTTACCTAGTAGAAGAGCGTCTGACTGGCGCAGACATCATGATGTCTTTCATTGTCGAATTGGTTCAAAAGTTTGGTTTAGTTAATCACTTCCCTAATATTGAACGTTATGGGAAACAGCTCGCGACACACCCTGCATTTGCAAAAGCTGAACAACTTGAAGTGAAGTACTCTTAATTACTTCCCCCCTTTCGCCCCTTTGATGACACGTAAAACTTCATTTAAGGGGCGATATTACTAGCATCGCAGACACGCTAACTGGATAGCGCTCCCCCCAGTCAATCGCATTCGAGAACGTCGATTGTTATGTCAATCAAGCTAATGTAGTAAATTTCTGATTCTAATATAGTTTCGACCATAGTCACCATCTATTGAATTGATAAGCAATATCAGTTTTCTCCCCCAGCTTTTCCGTAATAACCTCCTCTACAGTTTCTAAGGTATTGAGCCCTGGAGGGGGAAGAAAAATGACAAACAAGAAATTGACTACAGCAGCAGGTTGCCCTGTCGCACATAACCAAAACGTTATGACTGCAGGTCCTCGTGGCCCTCAACTATTACAAGACGTTTGGTTCCTTGAAAAATTGGCACACTTTGACCGCGAAGTGATCCCTGAGCGTCGTATGCACGCAAAAGGTTCTGGTGCTTACGGTACGTTCACAGTAACGCACGACATCACAAAGTACACGCGCGCTAAGATCTTCTCTGACATCGGCAAAAAAACAGAACTATTCGCTCGCTTCACTACTGTAGCTGGTGAGCGCGGTGCAGCAGACGCAGAACGCGACATCCGTGGTTTCGCACTAAAATTCTACACTGAAGAAGGTAACTGGGACTTGGTTGGTAACAACACACCAGTATTCTTCCTACGTGACCCACTAAAATTCCCAGACCTAAACCACGCAGTAAAACGCGACCCTCGCACTAACATGCGTAGCTCTACCAACAACTGGGATTTCTGGACATCACTACCAGAAGCATTCCACCAAGTGACTATCGTAATGAGTGACCGTGGTATCCCAGCTTCTTACCGTCATATGCATGGTTTTGGTAGCCACACATTCAGCTTCATCAACGCAGAAAACGAACGTTACTGGGTGAAATTCCACTTCAAAACTCAACAAGGCATCAAGAACCTGACTGACCAAGAAGCAGAAGCCATCGTAGGTAAAGACCGCGAAAGCCATCACCGTGACCTTTACGAAGCGATTGAGCGTCAAGACTTCCCTAAATGGAAGATGTACGTACAGATCATGCCTGAGCTAGAAGCGGATGAAGTCAACTTCAACCCATTCGACCTAACACGTGTATGGTCTCAAAAAGACTACCCACTGATCCCAGTTGGTGAGTTTGAACTGAACCGTAACCCAGAAAACTTCTACGCAGAAGTTGAGCAATCAGCGTTCAACCCAGCTGCAGTAGTACCTGGTATCGGCTTCTCTCCAGATAAGATGCTACAAGGTCGTCTGTTCGCTTACGGCGATGCTCAGCGTTACCGTCTAGGTGTGAACCACCATCAAATCCCAGTGAACGCACCTCGTTGCCCTGTTCACAGCTACCACCGCGATGGCGCAATGCGCGTTGATGGCAACTTTGGTTCAACACTAGGTTACGAGCCAAACTACAAACAAGAATGGGCAGAGCAACCAGATTACTCTGAGCCACCTCTACGCATCAACGGCAACGCTGATCACTACGATCACCGTGTAGACGAAGACTACTTCAGCCAAGCGGGTGACCTATTCCGTCTGATGAGCGAAGAGCAACGTCAAACTCTGCTCGATAACACAGCTCGCGCAATGGACGGTGTACCCGAGTTCATCCAACAGCGCCACGTTCAACACGCATACCAAGCGGACGAAGCGTACGGCAAAGGTCTTGAAATTGCACTAGGCTTAAACAAGTAAGCGAACGCTGTAATCATTACACTGTGTGATTTAAAGACGAAAAAAAGGAGGTGCTCTACAGCACCTCCTGATTTCAAATCACTAATCCTTAATCACAAGTCATAAACCATGCTCAAGGAGGTTCATTATGATTAACTTAGATTTCTTTAAGCTCTTTAATACCAAAGAACTGTTTATCTATTACTGATTCATCAACTACTGATTTTTAGCGACCGCTTTGATCAGTACTGATGTATCCATGCGACCTAAACCATCACGTTGAAGGTCTGCGTATTGCTCATCCACTTTCTTAGTCAGTGGAAGTTCTAGACCCACTCGCTCAGCTTCTTGCAGACAGAAACCTAAGTCTTTGCGCATCCAATCAATAGCGAAGCCAAAATCGAACTTGTCTTCAGCCATTGTATTTGCGCGGTTTTCCATCTGCCAAGAACCTGCAGCGCCATGCTTAAGCGTTTCTACAACTTGAGCGATGTCCAAGCCTGATTTTTGTGCCAGCAACAAAGCTTCACTCAGACCTTGTAAAACGCCTCCAATACAGATTTGGTTTACCATCTTACAGCGTTGACCCTGACCGTTTTCACCCAGTAGCGTCATCTGCTTCGCGTACACATCCATCGCCGGAGACACACGGTCAAAAATGCTTTGTTCACCACCACACATGATGGTTAGAACACCATTTTCTGCGCCCGCTTGACCACCAGAAACTGGCGCATCAATGAAGTGATTACCATACTTAGCACACGCTTCAGCCAGCTCAACCGCTAGGTCTGCAGAAGTCGTCGTGTGATCGACTAACACTGCATCTGCTTTCAAACCGACCAGAATGCCTTCTTCACCGTAAACAACGCTACGAACGTCATCATCATTACCCACACAGGTAAAAACGATGTCACAGCCTTCTGCCGCTTCACGTGGTGTTTCACAAGCTACGCCTTGGTATTCTTCAGCCCATTTGTCGGCTTTCGCTTTTGTGCGGTTGTATACTTTGGTTTCAAAGCCCGCTTTACTTAGGTAACCAGCCATTGGGTATCCCATCACACCCAGACCAATAAATGCTACTCGTTGTTTTTCCATTGCACGCTTCCCTTAGTTCACCTGACTGAAATGTTTCGTAACATGCTACTAAAGAATTGAAATCATTACTCGTGATTTCTCTTTCCTCGGTCTCGATGATCCTGCATTGCAGTCCGTTTATTGCGCCTTCTACACCCCTTTACTTGACGATTAGCGTAACAGTCAAAGCACTTACAAAGGTTCACTACTGCTTAGCGTGGAACATCGCTTGCCCACTCTTGTCCTTGTTCGACCAGAAATTGATGTTGAACTGAGCATCATCGCTCATCTCAATGCGGTGCCAGTACTGCGGTGGACTTGTAGCAAACTGGCCTGCATTAATCACCACCACTACTTCTGCTTCTGTGGCATTTTCATCAGCAAAGCCGTAGTAAGTCACTTGCCCTTCCATGACGCACAGCTGCCCAAACACACCCTCAGCGGTATTGTGATGAGTCAGTAGCGCTGGTGGCACATTGTCTTTAGTGAAGAAAGGCGTTGAACGTTGAACAGTCCAGTCTTTAGGAATTCGTAGATGCGACATAATAATACCCTCTCTAATTACAATTCTTTTCGTTTAAATCGGTTAAGCCTGACCGGCTTGAGACAACTCTCGAAGCAATGGAAATGCTTGCGTAACTTGTTCTCCCGTCACGACGAAGCCCATGAGTCGGCTATTTTCATCTTCTGCTTTCGCGGCAATGCCTGTTTGAGAAATCTGCACGCTCCAGTTCGTCACCGAACTAAAATCGCCTGCCAATTGAATTGGGTAGCTCGGCGTTTTGACCTTTACCATCATGGGCGGTAGTTTCAACTCTGCTTCTTGCCCCAGTAGTTGTTTGCCCAAAGCATTGGCACTTAGCACGATCGGTTGGAGGTACGGCATCATTCGACCTTGGATCTCAGCACAATCGCCTAATGCGAACACATTGGCTGCTGATGTCTGTAATCGAGCATCCACCTCGATGCCTTTATTGACACTCAACCCACAAGCCTTCGCTAACCAAGTGTTAGCACGTAAACCCGCAGCTGAAATCACTACATCGGCTTCGATTTCCTTACCTTTGCTCAAGCTTGCCACCAGCGAATCATCCGAGTGATTGATCGCGACAACTCCAGTCTCTAAGGCAAGTTGAATACCTTGCTGCTTAAGTTGATTCTCCAGCGGCAATGCAACAAATTCAGGAATCAAGTTAGCGAGCAAACGGGGATTTGGCTCAACCACCGTAACGGCTTTACCACTGGTTGCGAGATCCATGGCGATCTCGACGCCGATCAAACCACCACCCATTACTAGAATTCGTTCCGCGCGGCTAATTTGCTCTTCCGCTAATTGATATTCTTGTAGCGAGTTCAGCGTTATCACCTCAGGTGCTGCACCACCAGATATTGGCGGCACAAAGGCTTTCGCGCCTGTCGCAAACACCAGTTTGGAATAAGGATAGGTTTGGCCGTTGGCGACCACTTGCTGAGCTTGCACGTCGACATGCTCAATCATGGTATGGGCGAACAGTTCGATGTTGTGTTCCTGTGCAAACGCCTCACCACTTTTAACTACCAAATCTTGGGCAGTTTGCTTGTTACTGAATACATGACTCAAATCGGGCTTGTTGTATTCCGCGCCATCATCAGCAGTAAACACTTGCAGCGGAATATGTGCGTCCATTCGACGCACTGTTTTCACCAATTGGTAAGCCGCAAAGCCGCTACCAATAATCACAATAGATGCTTGCATATTCTCCCCCTTACCCGTTGTATTCGACAAAGACGTCTTTACCCAAGTGGCATTCTGGGCACAAGAAGTAATCTGGCACTTCAGACCATGCCATGCCCGGTTCAACGCCTTGATTAGGCTCGCCTTTAGTTGGGTCGTATACCCAATTACAAACGGTGCAAACCATGCATTGACAACCTGCAGGATGCGCCTCAGTACTAGGGTTGCTAGAAGCAGCATCTACTGCCGCTTGTGTTGCTACTTGTGCAGCGGGTTGTGATTGAACTTGTGGTGCAGACGCAGCAATCGCCAGCGAAGTAACAGGACTTGTCAGGTCATGCTTTGCCCACAATTTCGCGATGTTTTGACCATGTTCGCGACATTCACGCATCGCTTTACCATCTGGTCGCCATTTGGTTTTCAAACTCACCGCGGTTTCAAAGCCTGCGTCAGTCAATCGAGCATGGATACGATCCACCGCACCACCGTTCCAACCGTAGCTACCGAACGCAGCGGCTTTCTTCGCCTTAAAGCGCAGACCGGTAATTTCTTCTAGCATGCCTGCGATCTTCGGCATCATGACGTTATTCATGGTAGAAGAACCAACCAAGATGCCTTTTGAGCGGAATACGTTGGCGAGAATTTCATTCTTATCATGCTTAGAGAGATTAAAGACTTTGACCGCCACACCAGGATCGACATCGTGAATGCCTTGCGCGATTGCATCGGCCATCATTCGAGTGTTGTTTGACATTGAATCGTAGAAAATCGTAATGCGATCTTCTTGATAATTGTCTGCCCACGCCAAGTATTGCTCGATGATTTGAACCGGATTATCGCGCCATACAATACCGTGTGACGTTGCGATCATGTCGACAGGCAAATTGAAACTCAGCACTTCTTTGATTTTTGCGGTTACCAAGCTGCTGAATGGCGTTAGGATGTTTGAGTAGTAACGCAAACACTGTTCCATCAACTCATTTTGATCCACTTCATCATTGAATAAGCGTTCATCGCAGTAGTGCTGACCAAATGCGTCATTGCTGAATAATACTGCATCGCCAGTTAGGTAAGTCATCATGCTGTCTGGCCAATGCAGCATCGGCGCTTCCACGAACACCAATTGCTTACCGTTGCCAATATCAATGCTGTCGCCTGTTTTTACGGTTTTGAAGTTCCACTCAGGATGGTGGTGATGACCAACGATGGAATCAATCGCCGCTTCTGTACAGTAAATTGGCGTGTTCGGAATCTTCTCCATTAATGCCGACAATGCGCCTGAGTGATCTTCCTCTGCATGGTTTACCACGATAAAGTCGATAGACTTAAGATCGATTTCCATTTCTAAATTTTGGATGAATTGTTGACTGAATCGATGATCGACCGTATCAATCAATACGGTTTTCTCTTCACGAATTAGATAACTGTTGTAGCTGGTACCTTTTGTCATTTTGTATTCTGTACCGTGGAAATCTTGGACTTCCCAATCGCGTTGACCTACCCAGTGGATGTTGTTTTTTACGTGAATTGTCATAATTACTACCTTGAATGACGGGATAAACAAAAATAATTTCTTCTTGTATTGCACTGGGCGTGCCAACTTTTAATTATCTTATATTTCAACCACTTAATTAAATATCAACTTTAACAACTGTCATTTAGACACAGTTGAAAATTGTCATTAAGACACTACAATAGTCATATTGACACAATCGGTATTGGCTATGACTTCTTTAATCGCGCAATGGCTACACATCACGCAAGACCTTAACTCGGCCCTCACTCAACAGGCTCGCTTCGATACGTTGTTAACCACGATTCGAGAGGTATTGAAGTGTGACTCTTCTGCCCTTCTTTTGTATGAAGACCAACACTTTAAACCTTTAGCGATCAATGGATTGGCGAAAGAAGTGCTTGGACGCCGTTTCTCCATTGAGCAGCACCCAAGATTAGAAGCCATTGCCCGAGCAGGCGATATCGTGCGCTTTCCCTCTGACAGCGACTTACCTGATCCATACGATGGCTTGATTCCAAACCACGATGACAAACTGCATGTCCATTCCTGCATTGGTTTACCTCTGCTGATCGACGATCAACTGATTGGTGCCATTACGATTGACGCCTTCGACCCCAATCAATTTGATGGGCTACGCAACCAAGAGTTACGTTTTGTCAGCGCGTTGGCAGCAGGTGGCCTACACACTGCACTCCTGTTAGAGCAATTAGAAACACAAGCGAGCCTGCCACGTGACTCTTACGCCGAGAAGCGCACCTTAAGTAATGAAATCATTGGCAACTCTCAGGGTATGAAGAATCTTCAAGAGCAGATTGATGCCGTCGCCGATACGGAATTGTCTGTGCTGGTGATGGGAGAAACGGGCGTAGGTAAAGAGTTGGTTGCCAGCGCTATTCACCATCGCTCTAGCCGCTCTAGCAATACTTTGGTTTACCTCAACTGTGCGGCGCTGCCAGAATCAGTCGCGGAAAGCGAGTTGTTCGGCCATATCAAAGGCGCATTTACAGGCGCAATCAGCAATCGCAAGGGTAAGTTCGAACAAGCCGATGGCGGCACACTGTTTTTAGATGAAGTCGGCGAACTGTCGTTAGAGCTGCAAGCCAAGTTACTTCGAGCCCTACAATACGGCGACATTCAACGTGTGGGTGATGACCGCCATATTCGAGTCAATACACGCATTGTCGCCGCCACCAACCGTATATTGCATGAAGAAGTGACTGCTGGTCGCTTCCGAGCCGACTTATATCACCGTCTAAGCGTCTTCCCGCTTCATGTTCCACCTCTTCGTGAACGTGAAGACGATGTGGTGTTACTCGCAGGCTTTTTTGCCGAACGTTTAAGAAGCAAATTGGGATTGAACAGCATTCGTTTGTCCCCCACTTTGGTGCAGGCACTCAAAGACTATTCATGGCCAGGCAACGTGCGAGAGCTTGAACATGTCATTAAACGTGCTGGTGTTTTGGCAAAAGCGCGTACCCACGCCATGGACATTGAGTTAGTTGAGCAAGATTTTGACATCCGAACGCCGAATCAGAACATCAAGAACGTTGAAGAAACGGAACAAAAATCTCGGCTTGAGCTACCAGAAGGCGGATTAAAGCCTGCCACAGACGCCTTCCAAAAAGCGATGATTGTTCGAGTTCTGGAAGAGAACCAAGGTAACTGGGCAGCAACGGCACGTCAGCTTGAATTAGATAACGGCAATTTGCACCGATTAGCAAAACGGCTAGGGATAAAATAGACACTAACGAATATCACCTAATATGGCATATTCATCGCCAAATAAAGAGCCGATGCCCAACCGCTCACTCAGCCCACTATAAGTAGTGAGCTGAGTGCTCAGATAGAATAGCCACCTAAGTTTGACGGTATTTTCTTCTAAATTTTATTGTCTTGAACCACCTCACAGATTTAATAACCCTTAACAATAAACACAATAATAGTTAAGGTATTTTTATGAGCCAGATCTAATAAAATTAAATATATAGTATTTATTTTAAGAATCTAAACTTTCAAAGTTCATCATAATAAATACAACCTCTATGTATACACTTTACCTTCAAAAAACATCAAAATATAATCCCTTCGATAAAAACACTTAAATGAATTTAACTGTATAAAAGTGAGGAGAATAAAATATGGGATATGGGGCGACAGTATATTCATTAGATACTGAAAAGGTTTTTAACGTACTAAAGAATGAGCGTAATCCAGAGCTAGAAAAAGCCATCATGGAAAGGTGTCAAGACTCCTTTAAAGTGATTAATGAAATGCTGGAAAGTAGTGGCGAAAGCATCCGAGCTGAAGAGCTTCTTATGCAGATGCTGTCTGAAGAGATAAAATACAGTCACTTGGGTTACGCCTATGCTTACTTGCTTGAAGCTATATGTAAGATCACTGGTTATTACTTATCCAATAACTCTTGGTATCCTTGCGATGTAAACGATTTCTGCGATATTCCATTCACTAATACCGATTATCCCATAAAATTCCCACTCCCTGACGATTTCCCTGTTGTTTTTATGATAAAAAATCAAGATATTCACCAAGATAACGTTGACTTCGGAGGCTTATCAGAGCAACAAATATCTGAAGTCAAGAGCTGGTACACTCATGCAGTCGTAAACAATCGTGACTTGGTATTATTTTATTATTAATTTTAACTATTAATAAATTATCCAATAGTTAAAATAACAATAGAATATTAATAAAACTCTAGCTTATATTAAGATAGAGTTTTATCTATTTAACTGAAATTTTTATAATTTTAAAAATATTATATTTCACACCTAATTTATAGACTCTGTGTATAGTGTGTTCAGAGGCAATGTGAACTCATAGGATCAAAATCAAGTTCTAATTTTTAGAAGAAAAAACGATCTGCTTGTGTCAAAATGCGCCATCCCAACCAAAAAGTCTTAATGTAATGAACTACCAAGCTGCTATTTTTGATATGGATGGTTTGCTCCTTGATACTGAGCGCGTCTGTATGCATATTTTCCAAGAAGCATGTGAAGCCCAGAACCTACCCTTCTATAAAGATGTTTACCTTTCAATCATTGGTCGCAATGCAGCGGGCATTGAAGTGATTTTTCGTAAAGCTTATGGGGATGATCTTGACCGCTTACACCAAGAGTGGCGCGACCGTTACGACGCTGTGGTTAAGCACCAAGCGATACCGGTAAAAGAAGGGGTGATTGAGCTGCTTGAGTGGTTGAAAGGCCAAGGGTTGCCAATTGCAGTCGCCACTTCTACAGCAAAAGAAGTGGCACAGAAGAAGTTGGAGTTAGCGGGCCTAAGCAAGTATTTCGACAACTTAACGACAGGCTGTGAAGTGTCACACGGCAAACCTGATCCAGAGATCTACCTGCTTGCAGCAAGTCGTCTAAGCGTAGATCCAACCAAATGTCTCGCTTTTGAAGATTCAAATAATGGCGTACGTGCTGCGGTAGCAGCGAACATGATCACTTATCAAATTCCTGATTTGGTTGAGCCTTGTGACGAAATAAAGCAATTAGGCCATACTGTCGCACCTTCACTGCATGATGTGTTGCACACGTTAAAGCAAACTCGCTAGGCCTACTTGTCGTCTGTTCTCTAGAAGCTCAGCAATTTAGCTGAGCTTCTTTCTTGAAACCTCTCCAATACCGTAAAACCAAACAATTCTGCCACCCGTTTAGAGAGATTATTTTCACCTTAACTCTGGCTAATCACGACTTTTGATTTAACTCACGCAATCGCATGAAATAAGGCATTTGAGTGATCAAATAGCGGAACTGACCAGTACAAGCTTGCAACAAAACGTCAATATACCGATTGAAGCACGTTTTTGGAGTGAAAATTGGCTGATAATGAGAACTATTGGATAAGATCAATCCAAGTCAGCCTAAAATACAAAATGGAGAGTGTTATATGTCTTTACGTTTATTAGCAACAACCTTCGCATTAGTAGGAATGAGCTTTGGTGCCCAAGCCAGTGCCGAGTGTGAAGTGTCATTAGATGCTAACGATATGATGCAGTTTTCTACTAAAACATTGAGCGTACCAGCCACTTGTAAAGAGGTAAAACTAACGCTGAATCACACAGGTAAGATGCCAGCGCAATCGATGGGTCACAACGTGGTCATCTCTGACACAGCCAACCTACAAGCAGTCGGTACTGATGGCATGGCAGCTGGAGCAGAAAATAACTACGTAAAACCAAATGATGATCGCGTCTACGCTCACACAAAAGTAATTGGTGGCGGTGAAAGCACCAGCATTACGTTCAGTACTGAGAAAATGAAAGCCGGCGGTGACTATTCATTCTTCTGTTCGTTCCCGGGTCACTGGGCAATCATGCAGGGTAAATTTGAGCTAAAATAAAAGCTTTAGCCAAGCCAAAAGAAGACTCATTATAGGGAAGCCAAGGCTTCCCTTTTTGATAGATAAAATAGCAATTGAGAAAGGTCTAACACGTCTGGAAACGTGACCAAGAAACATAGCAAGTATGAAACCCTTGCTCCATTGAGATTAAGTTCTTTTGCGAAAAGTTATGGTTAAAAATCAGATTTTTATTTTGCCTTTCCGAAACACAACTAAATGATAAAAGTCATTCAATACCATGTAACTCTTTCCAGTTTCCTGGATGAACCACATAGCCGAACAGAGCATGCCCACCATAAACCAATTCAGTCCCTTCCGGTATCCACAGCATCTGACCTGGGTGCACAAAATGTGTTTCACCATTTGCGGTCAGCTCGAAACAGCCTTCAATCACGAAAATAACCTCATCATAAAGCACTGTCCAAGCCACTTTAGCGCCTTCCCATTTAGCAAAGCCTACGCCTATGTTTGGTGAAATTTCTGGGCTTAACGCCCTGGCAACATACGCCATTCCTGGCGTATCACCACGAACATTGAAATCTAGACTTTTACTATCAACAAGTTTGACTGGCTTCATAATTCACTCCGGCTTTGCCATTTTGCTAATTGGATACGCGTTTTTACTCCCAAACCTAAAAAAGGCTCTGGCGGATTCAAACAAGGCATTCCTGTCACTTGCTGTATGTCATCCAATGATTTAGATGTCGCACCAACGACATAGTCAGCTAACAGTGTTCCAGAAATGGTTCCCCACGCAGCACCAACACCATTGTCACAAGCGCTGGCATAAACACCTTCATCTAATTGACCGAAAAAGTTAGTAAAGTTACGAGAGATTGCATACACCCCACCCCATGTGTGAGTAAATGGTACGTCGGCCAGCTCGGGATAACGCGCCAGAAAGACCTGACGATGATCGTCGCGAATTTGTTCTCTGACTTTATCGTTCATGCTTGAGCCATATTTCGGCACGTGTTTGTAAGTATTGCGGATCAAAATACGTCGATCGGCGGTCATACGTAACGTCGTTCCCGCATGATCAGCTGGAGTTAACCCCCAATTCAGCTCACCTCCGTATCGTTGCATTTCTGCGTCGGTTAATGGACGCGTCCAGCTTGCAAACGTCATCACTGGAAGTAGTCTGTTTTTAAGATAACCAAACTCCCGAGTAAAAATGCTGGTCCCAAGCAGCAGTTCAGGGGTTTCAACAGAGCCACTATCTCCATGTAGTACCCAGCAACCGTTTTCTTTACTGAGCTTGCGGATTGGCGAGTTCTCTAACACCTCGACGTTCTCTGGAAGGCTTTCCCCTAGCCCACGCACCAAAGCAGCAGGTTGCATTAAATAACCACCTGGCGTGTAAATTGCGCGGCTGTAGTAGTTGGTTCCCAAGACTTTCGCCAGCTCACTGCCATTAACATGGAAGTATGGTTCGCCAAGGTCTTTCATTAGGTGCTCAAAGTGATCGAGATACGCTTCACCGCGCGCCCCTACGGCTCCTTGATATTTGCCCTTTGCTGACCACTGACAAGAAATACTGTGCTTCGACACTAAAGTGTTTAGCTGAGCAATCGCAGAACGGTTGAGCGACAATAACTTTTGTTTGTGCTCAGGGTCGGGATGCTCAAGTGAAAACTTATGAGGCAAATCGATAACAAAGCCCGAATTTCTTCCTGAAGCCCCTTGGCCGATACGTTGCGCATCAATCAGTATAATTCGTGCATTAGGCATAAGTTCAGCTAAACGTCTTGCCATAGCTAGGCCTGCGAAACCGGCACCTAACACGGCATAGTCAGCACTTTGTTTACCTTTTAACGCCGATTTTTCTGGAATACTTGGCAACGCATGGTACCAACCACACGTCACGTCATCATTGGGTAAATGAATCATCTTTTTTCTCCGCTACGCTACTGACAGTTTCAATGACAATTGATCTAGCCAAGGGCCGCGTAATGACTGTACTTTTCTTCCTAGCAACGCAAAACCGAGCATTGCTCCTTCTGGTGAATAAAACGCAGCGGTCAATTCATCTGCTTGGGTCTCGATGTACCATTGTCCCTGTTCTTCAGCGGCTACCGGGAAAATCGTGAGTGGAAGAATCGGCGTTTTTACAATCACTGGAGTTGGTGTTAACGAGATAGGGGCGACATCGCCTAGCAAGCTTTTCGCTACAGAAGGGATCATTTGATTAATCGGTGCAATATAGGGCTGCCAACCTTGCTCAGTTTCAACACAGTCACCTAGCGAGTAAATATTCTCATCACTCGTCTGGCCGAATTGATTCACTTTAATGCCCCGGCCAACTTCAAGCCCCGCGCGCTCAGCCAGAGAAACATTTGGCTTGAGTCCAACCGCGCTCAGCACTAGATCTGCTTCAATCTGCTTGCCACTGTTTAGATGTAAAACCGCACTAGATTCCGACCTTGGTTCGATTCTGGTGATACTGTCTTGTAGAGCCCATTGCACGCCTCGATCGGCAAGTGCGCTTTGTAATGATTCACCCAACTGTTGCGGGATCAAACGCTCCATTGGCCATTGACCCAACCCGATAACTGTTACTTCATAACCGCTTTCGATCAGATCATTTGCGAACTCACAGCCAATTAAGCCATCACCTAGGATCGCGATGCGCTTTTTGTCTTGCAGCTCCGCTCTGAAACGGCGGTAATCAACTAAGTCGTTCACACTCATAACCCAAGAGCGATCGCCCTCAATAGGGATTTCAATCGGTGATGCACCTGTTGCCAGTACCAAGCGGCTGTAGGCGTATTTACCGATGGAGGTATGTAACGTTGAATTGGCACGATCGATCTGTTCAACACGGGTATGCGGGTAAACTCGGATATTGAGACGGCTTTCCCACTCCAACGCGCTCTCACTTTGTAGCGCGTCGCCGTCTTTATTCATGACCAGTGCATTAGACAATGCTGGTTTGCTGTACAAAGCGCCATCATCAGCGGTAAAGACAGTGATCGGAACCTTCTCAGATTGCGCTCTAAGTGCCGCCGCCAACTGGTAACCACTGTGGCCACTACCGATGATAACGATAGGGTCATTTGAGAATACAGGTTGAGTAACTTCAGATGGAAGAGGCTGAGCAGTATTTGGCTGAACAGACGCTTCTACCGACACCGAAGACACCGCTGCAACCTCTTCTAGTGGCGCGTCGTCGGTAATTTCGATCATTTCAAAATCGGCCTTACCCACTAAACAGTCAGGACATAACCAGTCATCCGGTACATCTTCCCATGCTGTTCCTGGTGCAATGCCATCGGATGGCCAACCTTGTGCTTCATCATAGATTAAGCCGCAAATAATACAGAGCCACTTTCTCATCACTTATACTCCAACTACCTTGTTCAGAATTTCCGTGTTTACAAACCGCTGTCAGATTTGTTGTGATTCCATCAACCTCGCCCTAGCTTGTGGTCTGAAATCCAAGCCGGTACGAGGTGATGAAAATACAGTTACACGGTAGCTATACGTTGCTGTCTTGCTGCAAACGAATGGCAATATTGCGTGTCTGGACGTAGCTATAAATCGCTTCTTGTCCTTTTTCTCGCCCAAACCCGGACAAGCCCACGCCACCAAATGGTGTTTCGATGCCACCAGCAAACCATTCATTGATGAACACTTGTCCACCACGCAGTTGCTGTGCCACACGCAATGTTTGGTTTAGGCTTTCACCAAAGACACCAGCGACCAGGCCAAAATCGGTGCCATTCGCGATTTCAACGGCCTCTTGCTCGGTTTCAAACGGTGTAATTACCAGTACAGGACCAAACACTTCTTCTTGAGCAATACGCATATCTGGTGAGGCTTCAATCACCGTCGGTGCCACAAAGTAACCCGACAAATCAGGGGCGTATCCACCCGTTAGGATGTTCGCGCCGTCGGCTTTTGCTTGTTCTATCATTTCAAGCACGCGCGCTTGTTGATCAGCCGATACCAACGGTGTTATATCCGGCTGGCTTTCACCTTGACCAATGGTTAGGTCTTGCGCCATTTTCACTACCGCCGCTTTTACTTCTTCATAACGCTCTTTTTGAATTAGCAAACGAGACATTGCCGAACAAACTTGACCAGCGTTAAAGAAAATACCGACTTGAACGCTTTGTAAAAGCGTTTCGAGACTCACATCTTTCAATGCGATAGCGGCCGATTTACCACCCAGCTCCATCACAGATGGTGTGGCGCGTTGCGCTGAATCTTTCAGTATGCGTTGGCCGGTCGGCACAGAACCTGTAAAGACAATTTGATCAACGTCTTGATGCTGCACCAAGTGGCTGCCAACTACGGAGCCTTTGCCACATAGCAAGTTAATCGCGCCTTTTGGGAAACCCGCTTTTTCAATCGCTTTAATCAACAACGTCATAGCGAGTGGGGAAATCTCTGGCGATTTGATCACCACTGCGTTACCAGCAGCTAATGCAGGTGCTAATGAGCGTGCACAAATAGAAACTGGGAAATTCCACGGCACAATCTGCACTGACACACCAAACGGCACATATTGGGTGAAATCGACATAATCTTTACCCAACGGAATTGACGTGCCTTCTAGCTTGTCGGCCATGCCAGCGTAGTATTCGAAGTAACGTGCCGATTCTAAAAACTCATCTTTGGCATCTTGCAAAGATTTCCCATTTTCACGGCAGGCAACTAACCCACCTTCATCAGCCATTTCACGAATAGCCGCGGCGGCTTTTAACATCCACTCGGTTCTGACGGCTGGACGAACGTCCGAAAGAACGCCTTGATTGACTACTCGACGTGCCGCTGCCATTGCGCGATCTGCATCGGTGATAGTGGCTTCTGCAACCGTCGCATACGCTTCGGCTGTGCCAGGGTTCATGACGGTCAGCGCTTGCTCTGAATCGCACCACTCACCATCAATATAATTAAGGTAATGCATCATATTACTGCTCCAGTGCCGCTTTCACTTGCTTTGCCAACCAGGTTTGAAAGAAATGCGTCGGAACATCCATTTCTGGTGAGAACACACCACCACCAAAGCCAGGTGAGTAACGACCTTCCTGCATGCCCTCGACCGCTCCAATATCTTCGCCGAATACGACTCGCCATGACTCAACGGTAGCAGTACGGCACGCAGCGAACTCATCTTTCGTTGCTTCATCACCCACATAGAAAACACGTAGGTGCTCAACACTCTTATTCGCAGTGATTGGTTCAATCATCATCGCAAAGGCATGATCGGCTTGAATACCAAGCAACACGTTTGGAAAGAGTGCAACATATTCTGCATGACGCAGTTTATCTTCTGGCCAGTTTGGAAATTTAGGTAAGTGTGTTCCTGCAGTATCAGAGAGGTTGTATGCGAGACTACCTTGGCCAGCAAAACGCTCTGCAAACATGATGTTGTAGTGATCCTCTAGGCGAGAATAACTGTTCAAACTCGGATGCACCCAAGGTAAGTGGTAAGCTTCACAGTAGTTTTCTACGGCAAGCTTCCAGTTACTTTTCACTTCTATCTCTAGGTTGCCACCCATGTTCACGCGGCGAAGAAGCCCTAATCCTTCTTCACCTAAGAATTGCTGCCAACGTTGCTCTAGCGGCGCGATATGCTCTTCAAAGCTTTCTGCATTGCCCGATAAGTTGACGAACACCATGTCCATCCAAACGGCTGAACGAAGTGGCTTAAGGCCATGTTTTTCACACTTAAATCGGTCATCTTTGTGTTTTGCGATACCACCAATGTGTGGTGTGCCTTTTAGATTGCCGTCAAGATCGTACGTCCATGAATGGTAAGGACAGCGAATCATGCCTTGAACTTCGCCTGCCTCATGAACCAGCTTCATACCTCGGTGGCTACACACGTTGTGGAAGACTTGGACTTCACCTTGACGATTTCTCATCATGAGTAGTGGAAGATTCATGAAATCAAGTGGCATTACATAACCATTTTTAAGCAGGTCTGATGCAAAACCAATACATACCCAAGTGTTACCAAACACCTGATCACGCTCAAAAGTAAAATACTCTTCGCTGGTGTAGGCCTGATTCGGCATTCCTGTTGCTTCACTGATTGGGTTCAGTACATTATCAACAAGTTCAACAGGAATAATGGTTTGGTTGACATTGCTCATATTCTTATCTCCGAGAGTCGAGTTGCATCCAGTGCGTACAACATCGTGTTGTGTTAGTGGAGATAATTGTGATTAACAACCCGGCAACAAACAAACGACTTTTTCGCCGGGCTTGGATGAGTTTTTGTCATTCATGCATTGATCTCGAACAAAAAAATAACCTTTTAATTAACAATGATCTTCTTGTCATGATTAATACTCATTAACCGATGAGTATTAATCAGTTGAAACACAAAAGCCCTCTCTCTACTCTCTTTCAAAAATTAACAATAACGCAACAAACAATAACGTTAAAACAAACGCACTGTGAGGGATGCCTATGAGAGCAACATCTGGGATATTGAAAGGACTCAATCCGACTGTGACAATCGCATCAAAGATCGTCGTTATCGGTTTTGTACTTTTCTGCGCCATTCTCGCCAATCAAGCGGGCCAATACTTCGAAACGATTTCTGGCATTTTGCTACAGAATATGAAGTGGTTTTACATCGGACTTGTTTCACTCGTTGTCGGTTTTCTTCTTTACCTTATGGTTAGTCGATATGGGCATATTCGTTTGAGTAAAGATGACGAAAAACCAGAGTTTAGTTATTTGTCTTGGGTATCCATGCTTTTTTCCGGAGGTATGGGGATAGGCTTAATTTTCTGGTCGGTCGCCGAACCGATGTGGCATTACGCTGACAACCCATTTACTCAAGGCCTGACCAATGAAGCCGCAACAACATCAATGAAACTGACATTCTTTCACTGGGGTCTACATCCTTGGTCTGTCTTTATCATTGTTGCACTCGCATTAGCTTACTTTTCCTACCGTAAAGATCTGCCTTTTACCCTACGCTCTATCTTGTACCCTTTGATTGGTGATCGTATTTATGGGCCTATCGGGCACACGGTTGATATCCTAACAGTCGCGGTGACAGCTTTCGGTATCTCTCAAACCTTGGGGATGGGAGTTATCCAAATAAACTCTGGTTTGAATCAAGCCTTTGGTCTAGACATTAGTTTGGGGATTCAACTCTTTATTATCGTTTCCCTTTGTACTTGTGCGGTTGCGTCGGTGCTATCTGGTGTAGGAAAAGGTATTCGCCGTTTATCAGAATGGAACATGCTGCTTTCACTCGCACTCGTGCTAGTCGTACTTTACATTGGTCCAACTCGCTATATCTTAAATACGCTACTCGAAAGTACGGGGCTTTATGCACAAAACATTGTCGGTATGAGCTTATGGAGCGATGCACAGAATGACTCTGGCTGGCAAAACTGGTGGACGGCTTATTACTGGCCTTGGTGGATGACTTGGGCACCTTTCGTTGGCATGTTTGTGGCTCGTATCTCTAAAGGACGCACAATACGTGAACTTATCGGCGGTGCTCTCATCGTACCCACGCTGATCACGTTCTTATGGATTTCAGTATTTGGTGGTGCAGCGTTGAAGGTAGAGCAAGACGCTCGTGTTGCTCATCAAGAGCAAGTCACTGCGGCACAAGAAGCCAAACAAACACCACCTGCGGATTTTTCTGGCGGCCCGATTCTTGAAGCGACTAAAGCCGATACGACACGCGCTTTGTTTACGCTATTCGACAATCTAGATACAGGTATGTTTGGTAAACTACTTAGCGTACTTGCGTGTCTATTGCTCGGTACTTATTTCATTACCTCCGCAGACTCGGGTACCTTGGTTCTATGTACCCTCGATGCCGCTGGGCACAGTGAGCCTCCTACCTCTATACGCGTATTGTGGGGGATCATGATCGCAGCCATTGCGGGAGTACTTCTATACGCAGGAGGGTTAAAAGCAATGCAAACGGCCTCCATTATTGCCGGTTTCCCTATCGCCATTTTTATCGCGGTGATGAGCTTAACGCTGTTTCATAGTATTCGACGCGAACCTAAGCCATGGGCAATGCTGCCTGAGCATGTTCACCCAGAGCAAGAGAAACTTGATGGTCCTGTTGAACCGCTTGTTGAAAGCAAAACAGTGGCTTCCGAGCCTATCGCTTCAAGATCCTCACAAAAAAGTGATTCCACACTCAATCAGGGACCAGTACTAAGTTAGTGCGTCGTTTCATCAATCTGACCCGTCCTGATATGGGTTGACACTTTTTAACTAAAACGCTCGATGTACTTCATCGGGCGTTTTGTATTTTAAAG